>JACQEV010000024.1 GCA_016200385.1 Candidatus Methylomirabilota bacterium | reverse complement strand
CTATTGACTCTGCTGGTCAGCCTATCCTGCTCCCCGCCCTTCCCACGACTGCGGCGATTCTCTCGGGTTTTCGAGCGCTTGTCAAGGTTCGTCGGACCCCACCGCGGCCGCCAACTTCCTCGCTTAAATATAGCCAGTGTATTCTAAGCGGCCTCTCGCAATACTTTCCGCTTCAGATGGTTCCGGGAACTTGGCATGAGCTTTAACCCCTCGGCATGCCCGAGTGTATCTGATCGTTTGCTCGTGCAGAATCCTGCTGTTGCCAGCTCAGCCTATCATCGCAATACTTCATGCATGCGCACTCATTCTCGCCGCGGGCCTTGCGCCCAAATCCAAAAACCAGCGACCATAGACGGCCATGCGTCGTCAGTCGCGCTGATGTTGGGGCTGGCTAGCGCCACGCGGCGGGGGCTTTATCTCTTGTTACTCATAGTCGCCCTTCTGGTAGTCATCCCTCCGACTACAGCCGAGGCTGTTTGTCCGGCCAAACCCATCCTCGAGACTCTCTTCACTGACGTGTGTTGGAGCTGCATTTTTCCATTCAAGTTGGGTGGGGTCGATATCCTAACTCTCGGCATGCCGGATACACCATGGTCTGTCAACCAGGTCTTATGTCATTGTGCTGACAGCCTCCTGCCGGGCGTCACGGTATCCTTCTGGGGCGTCCTTTTATCAGGTCCACTACATTGCGTTTCCCATTTGGCAGATTCTCGGCCTAACTGTGGCCTTTGCATCGGGAGCGCTCCACAACATAACCATTGGACTCTTCCCCGATCTCTCGAAGTGTTTCAGCGTTGGCGGCTTTGACGCTCCTGACCTCAGCCTTCTCTATCTGACAGAGCTGGACCCACTCTGGAATGATGACGAGCTTGGCGCCATCCTCAATCCGGAGGCGGTGCTCTTCGGCAATCCAATCGCCCAGGCGGTCTGCGCAGCCGACTGTGTTGCGGCCTCAGCCGGGTTTCCCCTCGATCCGCTGTTCTGGTGCGCCGGTTGCTGGGGAAGTATGTATCCCTTCACCGGCACCGTTGCCGGGCCCGATGGCGAACTCAACAGCGCATCGCTCCTGGCCGCCCGTGCATTGGCCAAGTTCAACCGGGAATTTCTTGAGGGTGTCACCACCGGCAATGCTGCCCTCTGTGGCAAGCAGTTTACCGGGTTCATCAAGAAGAGCCAGTATCGGCTGCAACTCCTCTATCCGATTCCGACCACCACAAAGCCCTTTTGCTGTCCACCGATCGGTCGCAGTTCGCTCCTATGGGGCGCGGGCCACAGCTACCCGGTGCGAGGGGAAGATTTCATGTTCCTCGTCTTTCGCAAGAAGGAGTGTTGTGCGCGATGAGGTGCTTACTGACTCTGGTTGCCTCTTTGTTTGACGTTGAGTCTGACGTCACGTATGCCCCGTTATTTAAGACGCCGCCGGCCTCCCCACCCGCAACACCCCAAAAAGAAGATGTATCGCCAGGCGCGTCGGCGGACCTGGAGGCGGCGTAATGAGGTCGATGGATTCTCCTCAGTTGGGGCCTCGCCTGGTCGTCAAGGCGCTCTTTCAGCTTTGGCTTGGCCTTGTCCTGATTCTTTTGTTTGTTGGCTGCACAGCCTACATCGCATACGCGGCTGAGGCCGAGGGACCGCAGCAGGTTCCAAAGGGAGTGAACTTGTTCGTTTCGTCCATTATCCCCGAGGCTTCCCTTAACGTCCTCGCACAGGACGCCGCCCCGCTCCGCGTTCCGCTCCTCTTGCGAGGTCTCGTTGGGACCTCGCTGCAAGAAACTCTCGCTCGTATGCAATCCGTGGTCAAGGTCGGCGCCGCCCTCGAGATCGATCCGCTTCCGTTTGAGGCATACGGCATCGAGCAGGTGCCGGCGGTGGTCTTAACGTGCGGTACGCGTGGTGAGGGGCCCTTTGCTGTCGTGTACGGGCTCACCGTCTCGAAAGCGCTCCCGATCTTACGGAGGATGCTCCCATGTCCACACGACGGATAGGTCTCATGGTGCTGCCGCTTCTCTTGCTCAGCGTGGCTTCCGTGTACGCGGAATGGCCGAGGAATTGGCCGTTCCTTCGTTCAGACGAAGGGTGGTTTTTCTACAAGGATCCTCCTACACCACGCCTAGTGACCCCAGTGCCAGGTGTCGAACCGGGCGATTCAGCACTAGTCCACCCCAGCGAGTTAACCGACGAGAGCATCATCATCCCCATCCCGCCGTCCACTCAGGAGGAACGCCAGGGCGCGTCCGGGTCTGAACCGGAGCCCTCCGCTGGACAGGCCTCGATTACCATGCATCTTGTTGCGCCTCGGACTCTCACGCTAGCCCCCGTGACTGGGCCCGCGCTTGAGGCATGGTTGCTCGATCTTTCAGATAGCGAGCTGCATGGGCTTCTCGTCGGGGCCAAGGCCGCCGACCTCCGCACGTGGATTCCGCTGCTGCTCGACCAAGCCCTCACGGTCCTTGATCGGCGATCAGTGAAAAAGTACCTTCTTGCGCAACAGGAGAGCCTCCGCCGCTCGGACGTGTTCTCCAAGCTGTCGCAGGAGGTTGTCTGGACGGACCCGACGTTCGACCGTCCCGGAAGCATGCCGACCGGGGGCCTCGCGCAAGCGATTTATAGCCAGGACAAAGCGGCCACACGCAGCCAGACGCTCAGCCAGATTCGCGAGTCCATCAATCTCCTGCTTGTCGTGGGTCCCGATTGCATGGCCTGCGAGGCGCAGTGGAAGATCCTCAAGACCTGGGCTGACACGAGCGGTTTCACCGTTCGACCGATCACCAGCGCGTTGCTCACCCTCACCGACAGCACCATCGCCCTTCCGTATCCCCAAATCATCTCGCGCTTAGACGTCCGCGAGCTGCCTAGTCTTTACCTGGTCGAGCCAGCCAACGGCTACATCACCCGCTTGGGCAGCGGACTGCTTTCCGAAGAGGAGATCGTGACTCGAATTCTCAGGCTCGTCCCCGATCAACAACAGAAAGGAGTGTTAGACCATGCAGCTCTTCCCAATGCAGTGTCCCCACCACAACAGAACATTCTCCACACCGAGAGCGTGATTTCGGTTGCGATCGTGTCCCTCGTCACACCAGTCGGTTGCGGCTCCACTAAGCCGCCTGCCGACCAACTGGGTTCCATTCAAGGCCCGCCGATCGTTACCACCACAAGTACCCAGCGTATGACACCGGTTCCGATGGGCTTGGTGTCTGGCCCAGGAGCCCCTCAAGGCGGTTCCCGTCAAGCCACGCTTGGGCCGTTGGGCGCTCCCGGCACACCCCTTGGTGACGGCGCGACCGTAGAGGCCCGTCTCCGGCAACTTGACGATCACTACGCCAGGAACGCGAGCGAAACACGCGAGCTTGTGCAGCAGGCCCTTACGACCGTCAAGGCCTCGCCTACCACCATGGATTTTGTGGCGCTCAAAGCTGCCCTCACTCGCTTAGAAGGGCAGGTGACTCGGTTGACCACCGCCAGCGCAAGGACCGAGAACACGCTTACCGGAGTGACAACTCGAATACAACAGGTTGAGCGGGCGGCCTCCGAGAAAGAGGCCGAGCGGGTAGCCATTCCCACCACACCCCTACTGGACCAGCCCTCTCCACCTTCGCCATCCAAGAGTAGCGCGGTCGCTCCCACTCGTCCTTCAGTGGATCCCGATGAGGAAAGTTTTAATCGGGCGTTAGAGGCGCTCTCGGGCCCCACCCACGCCACCGAACCGATGCGGGCCTTTCTTGAGCTGCACCCGACTCATGTACGAGCTCCCGAGGCCCTGTTCCAGCTCGGGATGTTCTTTCTTAACCAGAACTATCCGGTTGCCGCAAACTTTTACTTCCGCCGGTTGATCGCCGAGTACCCGCTGACGTTACAGGCGAAGGAGGCGAAGGAGGTTAAGGAACTCCCCGCTCTGCTTGATACTCCGCCAGGCGGTACCCCAAAATCCGCAGTGCATCGCAAGGCCAAGTCGCCGGCTCGACCAGTCGCTAAGGTTCCGCCTGCGGTGACCCTGCCCACATTGTCATCGCCATCTTCGACGGCTCCCGCTCCAACCGGATTGCCCAAAGTTGGAGAACAACCAGCTCCAGCGGGTCAAGCGCCTCCAGTCCCTAAAGACCGGGACACCAAGGAGCAGAAAAGCGCAAACGGGTCAGAGACTACACATTTATTGATCCCGGCGCCGGCAACACAGGCATCCACACCGCCATCGGCAAAGATCACCTCGCCGGTGTCACCACAGGCGGGCCAGCGGGTTCCGTAACCTTAAACCTTCTATGATGTGGAACGGCATGCGCTTCATATTACTGCGTGCTCTCTTTCTCGGAAGCACCCTGGCCTTTGCGGGCATTGGGATGGCGGCTGAAACCATGGTGTCATCCCCCCCACCGCCTGGTTGTGTGGAAAATG
>JACQEV010000258.1 GCA_016200385.1 Candidatus Methylomirabilota bacterium | reverse complement strand
TGGGAGTTGATGTTCTCGTCATCCTTCGTGAAATCCAGACCTCCTCGCAGGCACTCCAATACAACCCGCCCGTAGTTTTTGGCCGACAGACCCAGCTTCGGCTTGATCGTGCAGCCGAGAAGCGGCCGGCCATACTTGCTGAGTTTGTCGCGCTCCACTTGAATCCCGTTGGGCGGGCCCTGGAAGGTCTTGAGATAGGCGACTGGAATCCGGAGGTCCTCCAGGCGGAGGGCCATCAAAGCTTTGAAGCCGAAGACGTTCCCCACGATAGAGGACATCATGTTGGCCACCGATCCCTCTTCGAAGAGATCAAGGGGGTAGGCCACGTATGCGATGTACTGGTTCGCCTCACCTGGAACCGGCTCGAGCTGGTAGCATCGGGCGTTGTACCGGTCGAGGTTGGCCAGCAGATCCGACCAGACCGTCGTCCATGTTCCCGTGGAAGACTCCGCCGCGACAGCCGCCGCCGCTTCCTCCGGTGCAACATCCGGCTGCGGCGTAACCCGGAAGGCAGCCAGGATATCCGTCTCCTTCGTTGTGTAATGGGGATCGTAGTACGTTTCGCGGTACTCCTTGACTCCGGCATCGAATAGTTTGGTCGTTGGTCCCTTCATTACTGTCTCCTCTCCGAAGTGAATGTCCAAGCGGATGCTAGCCTTCTCACGTATTTTTAGTCCAGTTTGAACGTGTCTCTATATAAAGTCAAATAAGAACTTTTGCACTATCTATAGATTTTGCTTATAATCCAACTATGACATTTCATCAGCTTCGTGTCTTCATGGCGGTCGCCCGGCACCACAGCTACTCGCGGGCGGCTGAGGAGCTGCATCTCACGCAACCGGCCGTCTCAGCGCAGGTCCGGGAGCTGGAGCGAGCCGTGGATGCCACCTTCTTTGAACGAGTCGGCCGGAACATCGTACTGACCGAGGCGGGCAAAGAGCTCCTTGCCTACGCCCAGAAAGTCAGCACCTTGATCGACGAAGCCCGAATCGCGATGCAGGAGCTCGATGGATTGAAGCGGGGGCGGATCGCCCTTGCCGCGGTGAGCACCGCCGGGGCATACGTCCTGCCGTCGCTTCTCGGGGCATTCCGCAACCGATATCCCGGGATCAGCATCAGCCTCGAGGTCACGAACCGCGCCATCGTGTCACAACGAGGTTGACCTGATCGTGATGGGCCGCCCGCCCGAGGGGGTTCCCCATGTGGCCGCGCCGTTTTTGTCCGATGAGCTGGTGGTCATCGCCCCCCCGACTCATCCCCTGGCAAAAACCAAGCGAATTCCGGTGAGTCGGCTGGCGCAAGAGGTCTTCATCTCGCGCGAGGTCGGCTCGGGGACCCGTCTCAACGCCGATGAATTTTTCCAGAAGCGGGGCGTAAACATCTCAGTGGGGCTTGAACTGGGCAATAACAGCGCGGTCAAGGAGGCTGTGGCCGCGGGGCTGGGGATCGCCCTCTTGTCCCGCCACACCATTCGAATGGAGATCGCGCTCAAGCGTCTGGTTGTCCTGGACGTCCAGGGCCTTCCCCTGCTGCGCCAGTGGTATGTGGTGCATCGGGAGGACAAGCGCCTCAGCCGGGCGGCGGCCGCCTTCAGGGCGTTCCTCTTAACGTCGGCCGAGGCAGTGCTGGCATCCACCGCTCAGCCTCAGCCAGCCAAACTCCGGGCACGCGGCTGAGCCATGCCTTCTGGAGGATTCGCCATGAGACGCCGACCGGCGCGCTCATGGTCATGAAAGTGCGTTACGGTCCACTCATATCTCCTCTCCCCCACTGGGGGAGAGGGTGCGGGTGAGGGGGACTTTCGGGGCAATACCTCATGAGCCGTTGGCGCGCCCATGGGCATGAAAGTCTGGGGCCTTCCCCTTCATTCGTCCCTTCTCCCCAGCGGGGGGAGAAGGTGAGGTTGAGGGGGGACTTTCTAAGCAATGACAGCGTGATAAGAACCGATGATGGGAGCATGGAAAGAAGGCTCACCGTATGAATTCGCAGAATTTCCTAAGAATCTCAGCCTCTCGGGAGCGCATCCCCCTTGGAGTCCTTGGGGTAGCCTTGCTGCTGCTCTGCACTAGCTTCACAACCATTAGGGCGGCCTGGGCCGACGCACTCCCGCAGAAATCCCCGCCATTCGAATCGGATGGGGCAGCGCTTTCTCGCACCCCCAGCCTGCCAGTGATCAGAGTGGCCCCGGACTTCATCCTGCTGAACACAGTCAACCAACCTGTCCATTTGTCAGACCTGCGCGGGCAGGTTGTGCTGATCAGTTTCATCTACACCAGTTGCACGTCAGCCTGCCCGCTGCTCACCGCCCGGATGTCCGCCCTCTGGGGGCGACTGAAACGGGATGGAGCGGCCGCGCGTCAGGTACGCTTCCTCTCCATCACCGTGGACCCGGCACGAGACTCTGCGGCCGCGCTCGAGCGCTACGTCAAGCGGTTCAAGGCCGACCCTGCGAGGTGGAGCTTCTTGCGTGAGGAACGTCAGAAGTTACAGCCCGTGCTGGCAGCCTATGACGAGTGGACTCGCCCTCAGCCGGACGGGGAGATCGACCACCCTGCCCGCCTCTACCTCATCGATCGACGAGGACGCCTCCGTGAGATCTACAGCATCTCGTTCTTCGACGAGCGCCAAGCCTTCCTCGACATCCAGGCCCTGCTCCATCAGTCCCCATAGCGCATCTGAGGGCATGGGTTATGCTGACCAGCATACAATAGTTAGACCTCGTCCTGGCTGCTCATCTGAGAGATGTCGATGGAGTTCCTTAGTAGGCTCGTTCTTGACGCACCCGCGGCGGTGCTGTCGTGGCTCGGCCGGCAAGGCACACGCGCAGTCGCAGCGCTCATTGTCATTGGTATCGTCATGCCATCGATCGGCGCCCTACTCAAGCCGTTTGTCACCGAAGCGGTCTTTGTGCTGTTGTGCATTGCCTTCCTTCGCGTGGACGCCGCGGCGTTTAGGATCTACCTGGGGCGCCCCACGATCGTGCTCGCAGCAACAGCATGGACATCCTTGGTGATCCCAACCTTGTTTGGCGCGAGCTATCTGGCGTTCGGTCTCAAGGATCAGTCACCCGATCTCTTCCTCGCCCTCGTGCTGCAAGCAATTGCCTCGCCCCTGATGGCGGCTCCTGCATTCGCCGCGTTGATGGGGCTAGATGCCACGCTCGTGCTCTGCACCATGGTCACGAGCACGGCGCTGTTACCCTTTACGGCGCCCTTGTTCGCCTATGCCTTCATCGGATCTGCGCTTACACTCTCCCCATTGGCACTCGGGCTTAAGTTGTTTGCGATCCTCGCGGGTTCCGCTCTTGTCGGCTTCACCGTGCGCCGGATCGCTGGCCTCACTGCTATCGAGCGGCAGAAGGAGAGGATCAACGGCTTCAACATTCTCGTCCTGTTCGTCTTCGTTGCGGCCGTCATGGAAAGCGTCGCCGCTCGCTTTCTCGCCACGCCCATGATCACTGTTGGCCTCGCCGCGCTTGCCTTCGTGGTGTTCTTCGCAGTGCTTTGCCTGACCACCCTCCTCTTCGCATCCGCGGGCCGGGAGCGCGCCCTTACGCTCGGATTCATGGCCTCGCAACGCAATGTGGGGCTGATGCTGGCGGCGACCGGTGGGGCCTTGCCCGACCTCACTTGGCTGTATTTCGCCTTCTCCTACTTCCCTATCTATCTGTCGCCGCTACTGCTCCAACCGCTGGCGCGCCGGATAATCGTCCGAGCGCAGACTACTCCCACAGCGCCACGAGGGCCAACCACATGACAAGTCACACTTGAGGTTTAACATGCGCATCCACCGGTGGTTGTACCGTGGGCAGCGACCCAACTGGATCGCGAGGACCCTGAATAGAGCGTGGGCTGCTGTGGCCTCGTCGGGCGTCGCCTCCAACTACCTCGCGACATTGGAAGTGACCGGACGAAAGTCGGGGCGGATCGTCTCGCTGCCGTTGGTCCTGGTCGTCGTCGATGGACAGCGGTACCTGGTGTCAATGCTCGGAGATAACGTGCACTGGGTCCACAACGTACGGGCAGCCGGTGGACGAGCGGTTCTCCGGAGCGGCGGCCGTGAGGAGATTCAACTCGAAGAGGTTCCCGCCGACCAGCGCGCACCAATCTTGAGGGCTTACCTGCAGCGCGCACCGGGAGCGCGACCTCACGTGCCCGTGAACAAGGACGCAGCGCTTGCGGAATTCCAGAAGGTCGCCGCGGCATTTCCGGTCTTCCGTCTTGCTTCTAACTAGACGGTGCCGCCGACGCGGCCCTGCAGGCCGTGCGGCTAACCGCTCCGTTATGTGGACAGACTGTGTTGACAAGTGTCACGTGACCGAGGATCTGTTTTCGCTTTGTTGACGGCGACGCGTACGATGTAGAGATAACGGATTACCACTGAAAGAGAGGGGATCATGAGCATTCCGAATACGAGAGAAAGGAAAGTCCGCCCGACGCATCCAGGGGAAATGCTTCGCGAGGACTTTCTTCCGGATTACGGGTTAACCGTCTCCAGTTTCGCGAAGGCTCTGGGAGTGTCCCGCCAGACGGTCAACGAGCTGCTCCGCGAGCGTCGCGCCGTGAGTCCTCCGATGGCCCTGTGTCTTTCCCGGTTGTTCGGCACCAGCCCGGAGTTTTGGCTCAACGCGCAGCGAGCCGTTGATCTTTGGGACGCGACAAAGTCGATCAAGAAGAAGATCGAGCGGATTACTCCATTGAATGCCGCATAACAACGGCTTGAAGCTGGCGCTGCTCACCACCCGGATGTCCACCCTCTGGGCGCGACTGAAACCGGATGGAACAGCCGCGCGTCAGGTACGCTTCCTCTCCATCACCGTGGACCCGGTGTTGGAGTCGTGAGAATGAATGAAGCGTACTTGGAAGTGACCTTCCGCCACGGGCAAGCCTTGGCGGCGTATCTGTACCTGCCTCGGCGGCCTGGGCAGAAGAGTTACCGGACCTCGCAAGTGGAACCTGGGCTTGTGATCGACTTCATGGCTCGCAGGAACAACAATGACACTGAACTTTGAGTGGGATGAAGAGAAAGCCACAACGAATCTCAAAAATCACCGAGTCAGTTTTGATGAAGCCACTACAGTTTTCAGTGACCCATTTTCAATTACGATTCCTGACCCTGACCATTCGGCGGATGAGCAACGGTATATTGACATCGGCAGTTCGGATAGGGGTCGCATCCTGGTAGTGGTGTATACTGAGCGTGGGACGAATATACGAATCATCAGTTGTCGCAAGGCAACACCCACAGAGCGGAGACACTATGAAGAAGGCATCGACTAGAGCAATCCAAGAGGGCAATGCCATGCGCGCCGAATATGACTTCACGGGTGGAGTGCGTGGCAAGCATTATCGAGCCATGCAAGCCGGATATACGATTACGATTCGTAAGGCAGATGGTACGACTGCTGTCAAGGAGGTGAAACCCAAAGAGGGCGCAGTAGTTTTAGAGCCGGATGTGCGAGAGTATTTTCCTGATTCGGGATCGGTTAACGCCGCGCTGCGTTCTCTGATCAGACGCATTCCCACCAAGCGCACAACGACTGCGAGAAAAGCACAGAGTGCCGATACAAAACGCCGAGTCGCCTCCGGCGCTCGCTCGAAACTGATGAAAAAGGCATAGGTGGCGTTGGCTAATGCGGGAGCCCCATCACGGCGGGCGAACCCGTCGTTGGTGCCGACCGTCCTTCGGCAGCCCAAACCTGGCGATGGAGCGGACCAGTGCCGTTCCAATTTGATGCGCCGAATCTGAGCAGCGTCCGTTATGGGAATGGTCGCGACCG
>JACQEV010000257.1 GCA_016200385.1 Candidatus Methylomirabilota bacterium | reverse complement strand
TGACCGGGATCTCCGGATCGAAGCAGGTGCAAAGCACCTCGATCACCTGTGCCTCGATGGCCAGCGCAGAAATGGGCGTGATTTCCACCTCGCCTCTTACACACCAAAGGAAGAGCCGCAGCCGCAGGTGCTCTTCACATTTGGGTTTTTGAATTTGAAGCCGGCACCTTCTAGCGTCTCCACGTAGTCAATCTCGACCCCGTCCAGATACATGTGGCTCATTTGGTCGACAAACACCTGCAGGCCGTCGAACTCAAACACGAAGTCGGTGCCGTTCGGCCGGTTTTCAAACGCCATTTGATACTGGAAACCCGAGCAGCCGCCCCCGACGACGGCAACGCGGAGTCCTGCTGGTTTTGGGTCCTGTTGAGCCATGATCTCCTTGACCTTCTCTGCTGCGATTCCTGTAAGCGTAGTCACGGTCTCTCCTTTGCCGGGCTGCCTCGAAGGCACTCACACATTGCTATTCCGCCGGATATCGGGTGCGAGATTCTCTATTCCTTACGCCGTCGCCCCTGGCTTCGCGAACCTCCTATTCCGTTGATACCGTCTGCCCTTTCCGCTCGAGCGCCGCGTGCAGTGTGTGCCAAGCCAACGTGGCGCACTTAACCCGTATGGGGAATTCGGATATGCCTGAGAAGACAGCGAGCTTTCCAAGCTCAACACGACCTGGTGCTGTGTCTGGCTGTCCAGTGACCAAGCGATGGAAACTCGCGAAAAGGGCTTCCGCTTCGGCCAACGTCCTTCCTTTTAAGCTGGTGGTCATCATTGACGCGGAGGCCGTGGAAATGGCGCAGCCGGAACCTTGGAAGCTGATGTCTCTCACTACTCCGTCCTCCAGCTTCGCGTAAACTGTAACCTTGTCGCCGCACAGCGGGTTGTAGCCTTCCGCGTTCCGGCTCGCGCCATCGAGCTTGCGAAAGTTGCGTGGCCTCTTGTAATGGTCGAGTATCACCTCTTGGTATAGCTGGCCCACATCAGACATCGGCGAATACCTCTTTCACCTTACGGATCCCAGCAACAAGGGTGTCGATCTCTTTCCTGGTGTTGTAGAACGCTAGGGACGCCCGCGCTGTGGCCGGCACTCCAAAACGCTGCATCACCGGCATGGCGCAGTGATGACCGGTGCGGATCGCGACGCCCTCTTCGTCCAGAATTGTGCCGACGTCGTGGGCGTGAATGTCGTCGACGACGAAAGAAAGCACGCACGCCTTCTGCTTTGCTGTGCCGATGAGGCGAACTCCCGGTATCTGGGAGACTGCTTCCGTGGCATAGGACAGCAGCTCATGCTCGTAAGTAGCCACCGCCTCTAGGCCGATCCCATTTAGATAGTCAATCGCAGCGCCCAGTCCGACACCACCTGCGATGTTGGGCGTCCCGGCCTCGAACTTGTAGGGCAGAACGTTATAGAGGGTCTTCTCGAAGGTAACTGAGCTGATCATATCCCCGCCCCCGTGATAGGGAGGCATAGCTTCAAGCAAGTCAGCCTTGCCGTAAAGTACGCCAACGCCGGTAGGGCCGAACAGTTTATGGCCGGAGAACGCATAGAAATCGCAATCGAGATCCTGGACATCGACCTTCAAATGAGGTGTGGCTTGCGCCCCATCGAGCAGAACCGGCACACCGAACCGGTGCGCCATCTCGATGATCTGCTTGACCGGGCTGATGGTGCCGAGCGCATTCGACAGATGAGCGACCGAAACAAATTTTGTCCTTTGGTTCAGAAGCTTCCCGTACTCATCGATCAACAATTCGCCATCGTCGTCGATTGGGATGACGCGGAGTTTGGCCCCGACCTGCTCGCAGAGCATCTGCCACGGGACAATGTTGGAGTGGTGCTCCATCGCCGAGATGACGATTTCGTCGCCCTCCTTGATGAACGGCCTGCCGTAACTCTGTGCGACGAGATTGATACCCTCTGTCGTGCCGCGAACGAAGATGATCTCTCGCGTGTGCGAGGCATTGAGGAAGTGCTTTATCTTGTCGCGGGCGTCCTCATAGGCGCGCGTCGCCTGTAAGCTCAAGAAATGAATGCCGCGATGGATATTCGAATTCTCCACCATGTAGTACGTGCTGATTGTGTCGATGACGACTTGCGGCTTCTGGGCGGTGGCGGCGTTGTCGAGGTAAACGAGCGGCTTGCCATGGACCTTCACCTTAAGGATAGGGAAGTCCTCTCTGACCTTCTCGACATCGAAACCGGTCAGGCAGTCCCGACGGCCTTTTTCCGTGAGGGTGCTACTGGTGGTCATCGGGCCTCCTCCAACAGTTTCCCGCGGGACAACCATTGCTTAACGAGTTCTTGGAGATAGCTGCGGATCGGCTCAGCCTTCATTCGTTGGAAATTCTCGCTGGCGAAGGCAAAGAGCAAAAGGTCGAGCGCCGATGCCTCGGCGATGCCGCGGGATCGCAAGTAGAAGACGGCGTCCTCGTCGATCTGGCCGATAGTTGCTCCGTGGGTACACTTCACGTCGTCGGCGTGGATCTCCAGCTGCGGCTTGGTGTCGATCTGTGCTTCATCGGAGAGCAGTAGGTTCTTGTTGGTTTGCTTGGCGTCAGTCTTCTGGGCATCCTTGTGCACGATGATCCGGCCGTGGAACACGCCCCGCGACTTTCCGTCCAGAATGCCGTTGTAGAACTGCCGGCTGTTACAGTGCGGGCTAGCGTGTTCAACCTTCATGTAGTTGTCCATGTGCTGCTGGCCGGTTGCCATAAACAGGCCGTTGATCAGGCAATCGCTGCCCTCGCCGGCCAAGACCGGGTGGACGTTATTCCGCACTAGGGCGCCGCCTAGCAGCAGTGAGTGGGACGCGACGTTGCTGCTGCGGCCCTGCTGAGTCCGGAGGGTCGAGACCTTGAACGCCTGCGTGCTCTCCCGCTCGATCAGGTAGTGGGTCAGCACGCTGTTCTCCCCGACCACAACTTCCGTGACCACGTTCGAAAAATGAACGTCGGCGCCCAGCGAGACGTACTCCTCCACCACGGTCGCCTGGCTGTTGTTGCCTGCCAGAATCAGGTTGCGCGGGTGGACGATGGTCGGGACAGCACCTGCGGTTGAGACGTACAGCAAGTAGATCGGCTCTTGAAGTACCGCCCCCGGCGGGATGCACACGAACGCCCCGTCCTCCATGAAGGCGGTATTGAGAGCGCAAAACGCATCGTGTTGATAGTCAGCATACCGAGCCAGGTGCTGCTCAAGGGAGTCTCGGTCGGCCGTGAGCGCGTGGGCGAGGCTATTGACTTTCAGATCGCCCGGCAGCTGCGGCGGCGAGGAAAGCCCCGGCACATATCGGCCGTTCACGAAGACGAATCGGCTGCATGCGAAGCCCGAGGAGCTGAATTGCTCGAGATCTAGGGGCGTCAGTTCATTGCCGCCGTCCTGAAGGAGTCTGAAAGAGATCTGGGCGATGGGGCCGACATTGGTGAACCGCCAGTCTTCATCGTGGGTGGTCGGGAACCCCAACTCGGCAAAGCAGGCAATGGCTGCGCGCCGGATCGGGCTCAGCCATCCTTGGCCGTTCTTGGCAGCGCCCTTGTCGAACTGGGCGAAGCTCTCCAGGTAGCTGTCCTGCGCTTGCGTCCTGGCGATCACTGTCTTGACACTCCTGTTTTTAAGTGCGTGGCGATGTAACGGCTTGGCTCTCGGCTTCGAGCCGGGCGTAGCCCTTCTCCTCCAGCTCCAGCGCCAGCTCCTTGCCACCCGACTTGAGAATTCGGCCGTCCACCATCACGTGTACGAAATCAGGAACGACATAGTTGAGAAGCCGCTGGTAGTGAGTAACGACGATGATGGCACGCTGGGGACTACGAAGGGCGTTGACTCCGTTGGCGACGATCTTCAGGGCGTCGATATCCAGGCCGGAATCGGTCTCGTCCAGGATGGCGAGCCTGGGCTCCAGCACGGCCATTTGGAATATCTCGTTGCGCTTCTTCTCGCCACCCGAGAAGCCCTCGTTGACCGCGCGATTCTGAAGCTGATCATCCATACCCAGGAGCTTCATCTTTTCCTTGACCAGCGGTAGGAAGTCCATGGCGTCGAGCTCGTCCAGGCCGTGGTGTTTGCGGATGGCGTTAAGGGCTGCCTTGAGAAAGTAGATGTTGTTGACGCCCGGAACCTCCACCGGGTACTGGAAGGCTAGGAAGACCCCCTCGCAGGCGCGCTCCTCCGGCGCCATCTGCAAGAGGTTTTTCCCCTCGTAGATCACCTCCCCAGCAGTGATCTCGTACGTTTCTCGGCCAGCCAGAACCAGGGCCAGCGTGCTCTTTCCCGAGCCGTTAGGGCCCATGATGGAGTGAACCTCGCCCGCACTCACCTTCAGATGAACTCCCCTAAGGATCTCTTGCTTGTCCACCTTTACGTGCAGGTTCTTGATTTCGAGCATGGTTCGCACTCTTGACGAGCTGTTCAGGGATTTAGCCGACGCTTCCCGCGAGGCTAATGTTGAGCAACTTCTGCGCCTCGACGGCGAACTCCATCGGCAACTCACGGAAGACCCGCTTGCAGAAGCCGTTGACGATCATCGAGACCGCGTCCTCTGCCGAGAGCCCACGCTGTCGGAGATAAAAGATCTGATCATCGCCGACTTTGGAAGTGGATGCCTCGTGCTCCATTCGGGCCGTGGAGTTCTTCACCTCGATATATGGGAAAGTGTGGGCGCCGCACTCGTCACCGATAAGAAGCGAATCGCACTGTGTGTAGTTGCGCGCGGTCGTGGCGCTCTTGAGGATCTTAACCAAGCCGCGGTAGGTGTTCTGGCCGTGGCCTGCAGAGATGCCCTTGGATACGATAGTACTCCGCGTGTTCCTGCCGATGTGAATCATCTTAGTGCCCGTGTCGGCCTGCTGGTAGTTATTCGTCACGGCTACGGAGTAGAACTCCCCGATGGAGTTGTCCCCCAGCAACATGACGCCGGGGTACTTCCAAGTGATCGCGGCACCGGTCTCGACCTGCGTCCACGAAATCTTCGAGTTTTTCCCCAGCGCCTTTCCACGCTTGGTGACAAAGTTGTAGATGCCGCCCTTCCCGTCCTTGTCGCCGGGATACCAGTTTTGGATGG
>JACQEV010000256.1 GCA_016200385.1 Candidatus Methylomirabilota bacterium | reverse complement strand
TCGGCGCTCGGTTATGGCCCGTACGTCACGGACCAGCCTACATTCTCGCTATTTGTGGCACCGGTGATGACCTTCACAGTCAATAGATCGCCGTCCGCGAAGGCCAGGCTCCCGGTATCCGAACACTGGGTATCACCAGAGGCAATGTCACAAATGAACGCTGAGCTGCACGAAAGGTCGTTTTTGCACACCCTCAACGTCACCGTTTCGGTAGCGGCTGGCGTCGGATTGACAAAGCCTTGTAAGCCGGTCGCCGTCCCGGCTGGCATCGGCACCTTATTCTCGTTCCTCGTCGCACTACCAGTACTCTTGCCCGGTCCATAAAAGAACGTCGTAGCCTTAACTTGGGTGGCGCCACCAAGGGTGCCGCCGGTGAGCACGGTCACGCCCGGCCCCGTCGCCCCGGTCGCCCCGGTCGCACCCGTCGCCCCGGTCGCGCCGGTCGCGCCGTCCGCCCCGGTCGCCCCGGTCGGCCCGGTCGGCCCTGCCACGATCGAAGCCGCCCCGGTCGCGCCGGTCGGGCCGGTCGCCCCGGTCGAGCCGGTGACTCCCTCTATCGGTTCCCGAGCTGCGTTCCCGCTGAAAAGTATGTTATTCAGAGCCGTCGCTGACAGGTCGCTCACAAAAAAGAAGAAGTTGGACGGCGACCCGGTTCCTCCCGCAACGAAACCTGTCGCCGTCGTGGGGATGGTTGGAAAGTCCATGCTGAAGCGGCCATCCGCGGCTACTACCAGGGTGCCTCCTGTCCCCACAGGTATTGGGGCGGTGGCGCCCTCGACCTTGAGCTGAACATTGCCGGTTATGCCAGCGCTCGTGCAGAACGCGTTTGGGGTGATATCGAGGACACCTATGATCTGGAAGCTCTTCCCGGCACTCGTCCCGGCCAGAAACTTCCCGAACCCGCTCAGCGTGTAGCTCCCGTGGAGATCGCAACTGTCAAACGCTTGCGCCGGGCCGGGGCCGATCATCACCGCTCCTGCCAGCAGGAGCATAGCCACACCGATCATGCCTCTTCGCACCGTCTGTCCCTCCTTTTGGCCGCGCCGCCTCACCGCGGCGGTGAGTTAGGAACCCTGTCGTGGCGAGAAGACCCGAGAACTCTGCCGATGCCAAAACCCATCGACCCATCCGACGGACCAGGTGGCCTACCCTGGACGAGCCTTAACCGCCCACCTTCCAGGCATCCCGAGATGGCGGACTGTGCAGCGGAGGGGAGGCGGCGAGATGAGGCGACCTTCCCTCGCTCCAGTCCGGATGCGGATTCCGCCGGGCAGGAAGGCCGATCCAGGCACGCCGTGCGACCAGGCTCGGGGGAGGCCCTTCGACTGGGCTCAGGGCAGGCCTTTGGCCGACCGCCGATCCTCCAGGTAGTCTCTCAACGCGTCCCGCCAGGGCCTGAGGTCGTCCAGCCCCAACCGGCGCAAGTTCGCGTTATCCAGGACCGAGTAGGGGGGGCGGATCGCGCGGGCGCCGAAGGCGAGACTGGTCGTCTCGCTGACCTTCGTCCGCAAGCCGGAGATCTCAAAGATCGCCGCGGCAAACTGAAACCAGGAACACTCCCCATTATTCGTGATGTGATAGAGCCCATAGGCACCGGTTTCGACCAACTGCCGGACCTTCCCGGCCAGTTCTTTGGCCGACGTGGGGGTCAAGATTTGATCGCCCACGACCTGGATCGGCTTGCCTGCCGTGGCCAAGCGAAGCATCGTCTCAATGAAGTTCCCGCCCTTGCCGCTGCTGCCGGCGATCCCGTAAAGGCCACTGGTTCGGATAACGAAGTGCCGCTCATGGGTGGCCCGGATGAAATACTCCCCCGCCAGCTTCGAGGCAGCGTACACGCTCAGGGGACCTGGTGGATCGGTCTCCTTATAGGGGCGGCGTCGCCTCCCGTCAAAGACGTAGTCCGTGCTGAAGTGAACCAGGACCGCCCCGACCTCTCTTGCGGCCAGGGCGAGATCCCTGACGGCGATCGCATTGACCGCGAAGGCGCGATCGGGATAGTCCTCGCATTCATCGACACGGTGGTACGCCGCAGTATTCAGGATCAGGGAGGGCCGGGACTTGTTCAGCGCCTCCCTGAGCTGTCCGGGATCTGTCAGCTCAAGGTCGGTATGGGTCAGCGGGACGAGGTCATGGTCTCTGAACGCCTTCCGCAGCTCGCTCCCGAGTTGCCCGTTGGCCCCGATCAGGAGTGTGGTCATAAATGGGCCAACGCTTACTGGAAGACCGACCCGATCCTCTTCAGGGTCGCTTCCATCTCGCACAGGAGGGTCAGCCACTGGATGTTGTAGTACTTCGGGTTGAGGAAATCCATGTGGCCGCTTCGCTGGATCGTCTGGACCATCCGTTCGACCGACTCCTTGACGGGGACCGTCGGTTTGAAGCCCAGGACCGTCTCGATCTTCTGTCCGGAGACCCGGTAGCTCCTGGTCCGATAGTGCGAGTAGTCCACCTCGATCTCCAATGTCTTGACCGGCTTGAACGCCTCCCTCACCCAGTGGGCCAGCTCCAGGATCCGGTAGTTCTTATAGACCAGATTGAAGATCTGGCCGCGGACCTTGTGCTCCGGCGCCTCGACGCAGCAGATATACGCCTTGGCGGCATCGGTCACATCCACCAGAGGCCGCCACATCTCGCCGCCGCAGAAGACCTTGAGCGCCCCGTGCACCAGGGCGTCCTTGACGAAGGTGTTCACCACGAGGTCGTACCGCATCCTCGGGCTGAACCCGTACAGCGTTCCCTTACGCAGGATGACCGGGCAGAAGGTCTCGTCGGCCATCGCCAGCAGAATGCGCTCCGCTTCGTAATTGGAGACGGCGTAGGCGGCCCGGGGCGCCACCTCCGATGTCTCGTCGAGGAGGAAGTCGTCGGAGTACAGCCCCTTATCGTAGATAGAGCAGGTCGAAGCGAAGACAAACCGCTTGATTCCCC
>JACQEV010000244.1 GCA_016200385.1 Candidatus Methylomirabilota bacterium | reverse complement strand
CTTGGGCTACTAGTCCTTCAGAAACCGTTCCGCGCGCACGCGCCACTTCCTCTGGGGCTTTGCGCGACGTCAGGCCTTGCAACGTCGCCTTCACGACATTGTGTGGATTGTCAGACCCTAGCGACTTGGTGAGCACGTCCCTCACTCCCGCCGCCTCCAACACGGCGCGCGCCGCCCTCCCCGCCACCACGCCGGTGCCTTGAGAGGCCGGCCTTAGGAACACCCTGCCCGACCCGAACCTTCCCACGATCTCATGTGGAATGGTGGATCGCACCAGCGAGACCCCGATCATGTGCTTCTTCGCGCTCTCGATCCCCTTGCGAATCGCCTCCGGCACCTCGTGTGCCTTCCCCAAGCCAACACCCACGCGTCCCTTCTGGTCCCCGACAACCACGAGAGCGCTGAAATGAAACCGCCGCCCTCCTTTGACCACCTTGGCGACTCGGTTGATGTGGACCACGCGCTCGACAAGTTCAGAGGACTCAGAGCTGATTCGCCTCACAACATCTCCTTCCTTACGCCCGTTGCGCGACTCTCAGGGCAGCCATGGGCAACTCCCGCGCAGGCGGTGTCAGATTACGGATGAGTCCGGCAAGCAATCCGATCGCGACATTAGAACATCAAGCCTTTTTCCCGTAGGCCCGTGGCCAGCGCTTTCACGCGCCCGTGAAACTTGAACCCGCCGCGGTCGAACACCACTTGGGAGACACTCGCCGCCAGTGCCTTGGACGCCAACAGCTCACCGACCAGCCTGGCAGCAGTCGTTTTATTGCCCACCTTTCCCTTATCTTTAATCTCCCTGGAGAGCGTGGAGGCCGCAGCCAACGTTGTTCCCTGTTCATCGTCGATGAGCTGGGCGTAGATGTGACGAGCGCTCTTGAACACACAGAGTCGAGGGCGTTGCGCGTTGCCGACCACCCGCTTCCGTATCCGACGGTGCCGGCGATGCCGGCCCTCTCGTTTCCCCTCCTTGCCAATCAATGCAGCCCTCCAAGGCACACGCGTGCCGTTCCAACTTGTTGCGGCCAATCGCCAACGGGTGTCCTGCTAAGAACTATCGCTTTCCCTGACCTCACCATTGTGGCGTAAATGGTTGGAACGGCACGAGACGGCCTAGGCGCCAGCCTTTCCGGCCTTACGGCGAATCCGCTCCGTGGCGTACTTGACCCCCTTGCCCTTATACGGCTCGGGAGGCCTCAGACTTCGGATCTTGGCCGCGACTTCTCCAACCTGCTGTTTATCCGACCCAGAGATGGTCAGTAGATTTTGATTTTCCACCTCGACCTTGATTCCCTCCGGAAGCGGATAGACAATAGGATGAGAATAGCCCAGCATCAGTGTCAGATTCCTTCCTTGCAACGAAGCCCGATAGCCCACGCCGACCATCTCCAGTTTCTTTTCGAACCCCTTGGTCACCCCTTCGATCATATTCGCAACCAGCGTGCGGGTCAGACCGTGAAGCGAACGATGCAGCTTGTTGTTCGTGGGCCGCACGCAATGAAGCTGCCTGTCCTCCGCTCTCACCATCATTGAGGGATGGAGGCGAAGGGACAACTTGCCCCTTGGACCCTCTACGGAGATGCCCCCCCCCGCAATCTCCACGTTCACCTTATCGGGGATGGGGATTGGCTTCCTTCCGATGCGCGACACGTTCCCTCTGCTCGTTTAACGTTCGGTGGTCCAGCTTCCTTCGATGAAGAGGTGCTTGCTCTCAGCCATCAATCCCCGACAACGGAACCGCGCTCACCAGACATGGCAGAGCACCTCGCCACCCACCGCGCGTTCTCTGGCCACGCGCTCCGACATGATCCCTTGAGAGGTGGAGAGGATCGCGACTCCTAGACCACTCAATACCCGAGGCAAATGTCGCGAGGTGGCATACACTCGGAGGCCGGGTCGGCTCACGCGCCGAAGGCCAGTGATGATCCGCTGACTCCCCGGACCGTATTTCAGGTAAATGCGCAGGATGCGATGCTTCTCGGTATCGAGCACCTTGAAGTTCTTGATGTACCCTTCGGCTCGAAGGATTTTCGCAATTTCCACCTTCAACCTCGACGCCGGGATATCGACTTTATCGTGGACGGCGGAGTTGGCGTTCCTGATCCTGGTCAGCATGTCCGCAATGGGATCGGTCATCATAATCAGCTTGCTCCAAGTTCCGCGTTGAGCATTCGGTCCATGATTAGAGGAAATTCACAGCTTCGAACCTCAGGCGCGGAGCGCTCTTACCAACTTGCTTTGATGACACCTGGAATCTCGCCCCGAAGAGCCAGATCCCTAAAGCAGATCCGACACATCTCGAACTTTCGCAGATAGCCGCGTGGCCGTCCACACAGCCGGCAACGATGGTACCCGCGCACCCTGAACTTCGGCTCACGCTGGCTCTTGATGATGAGCGATAGCTTTGCCATGATCTTTGTCGACTCCTCTTCTCCTGGCTCTCAGCACTCAGCGTTCAGGAATAACAAGCGCGCGACAGATCTCGCACAATTTCCAAGAAGAGCATCATTCATGGCCGGCTCATTCTCTTGTTCTGACCGATGGCTGACCGCTGATAGCTATCCTTTTCATGAACTCTTCTGAAAGGGGAAACCAAGGTGCTCCAAGAGGGCACGGGCCTCCTCATCGGTCCTCGCTGTCGTCTCAATGGCGATATCCATCCCGCGGACCGCTTCCACCTTGTCGTACTTAATCTCAGGGAAAATGAGTTGCTCTTTGACCCCAAGGCTGTAATTGCCGCGACCGTCGAAGGACTTGGCCGGCAGCCCTCTGAAGTCCCGGATTCGGGGCAGCGCTGTGTTCAGAAATCGATCGAGGAACTCGTACATCCGATCCCCCCGCAGGGTGACCTTACAGCCGATGGGCATCCCAGTTCTAAGCTTGAACCCAGCTTCGGACTTCTTCGCGCGGGTGACGATTGGTTTCTGTCCGGTCACCGCCGAGAGCTCCTCAACCGCGGTATCGATCACCTTCACATTGCTGACGGCCTCTCCGAGTCCCATGTTGATCACGACCTTCTTCAGGCGAGGTACCTGCCAGATATTCTTATACCTAAACTGCTTCATAAGGGCGGAGATGATCTGTTGACGAAACCGCTCGCGGAGTCGTGGTGGAACGAGGGGCTCCGGTTTGAACTCCCTCGCACCCTCTTTCTCTTTCTTCTTCGGTTTAGCCCCTTCTGCCATCAGTCTGCCCCTAGTCAACCACGTCGCCGCACTTCTTGCAGACACGAACCTTCTTCCCGTCGGCAAGGCGGCTACGGCCGACCCGAACGGGACGATCGCATTTGCTGCAGACCAACATAAGGTTGGAGATGTGAATCGGGCTCTCCCGTTCGAGGATGCCCCCCTGCCTCGAGGCCCGCCCCGGCTTGGTGTGGCGCTTGACGATGTTCAGCTTCTCCACAAGGGCCCGATTGATCTTGGGGATCACGCTCAGAACCTTCCCCCGTTTTCCCTTGTCCTTTCCGGCGATCACCGTGACCAGATCGTTCTTCTTGACCGCCAGCGCAGGTCCTGCAGCCATTATGCCCTCACAGGCTCGGCCCTCAGAGATGAGGGGTCACATAAGATTCCCACGACAACCCAGGGTCTAAGAACCGGGATCAATGCTTTCACCGTCAGACCACCTCAGGCGCCAGAGAGATGATTTTCATGAACTGGGCCTCGCGAAGCTCCCGAGCTACGGGGCCAAAAATCCGGGTGCCGACGGGGTTATTCTGCTCGTTCAGGAGCACAGCGGCGTTTCGATCGAATTTGATGTAGGAACCGTCGGGGCGTCTCAGCTCCTTCGACGTTCGGACCACCACCGCTTTTACCACCTCACCCTTCTTTACCGACCCCTCCGGAACCGCCTCCTTCACGTTGGCGACGATGATGTCGCCCATGCGGGCGTACCGCTTCGCTGAGCCCCCCAATACCTTGATGAGGGAGATCCGCTTGGCCCCAGAATTATCGGCCACCTCCATGATCGTTCGTAACCCGATCACAACTCTTCACCTCTAGGGCGTGATTGAGGGTCTAGGGTTTAGGGTATAGGGTATCGAGTTGCCGAGTTCGTGGGCCGATACTTTACCCTATACCCTGTCCCCTATACCCTGTGTTCTTTCTCCTGTCCTTTTCAGACGGCCGCCTTCTCCAGGACTTCCATCACCCGCCAATGCTTGTCCTTGCTCAGAGGCCTACTCTCCAGGATGGCAACCTTATCCCCGACTCCACAGCGACCCTCTTCATCGTGGGCCTTGACCTTTGTCCTGCGCCGGACCATCTTGCCATATTGCTCATCCCGGACGAGTCGCTCCACCATGACCACTACCGTCTTCTGCATCTTATCGCTGACCACCACACCCACCAAGGTTTTCCGACGACTCTTCTTCTTTTCGGTCATCCCGTTTGCCCTGCCACGCCTTGGGGCTGTTTGCGCACAAACTCTGTCCGGATAGTCTCTGCCCGTGCGATCTCCCGGCGGAGTCGCCGGATGCGCGCCGGGTTCTCAAGCTGGGTCGTCGATCCCCTCAACCTCAGTTTGAAGAGGTCGTCTCTCAGCTCACGAAGCTTCTGATCCAACTCCTCCATGCTCAGTTCCCGAAACTCCTTGGCATCCATCATCGCCCTCAGCTCGCCGCCATCTTGCGAGAGACAAAGCACGTGGCAATAGGAAGTTTATGGGCGGCAAGGCGCATCGCCTCCCGGGCATTTGCCTCAGTTACCCCTTCCATTTCGCAGAGGACCCGGCCAGGCTTCACCACCGCCACCCATCCTTCCGGCGCTCCCTTTCCCTTACCCATACGGGTCTCAGCCGGTTTCTTCGTCGTTGGTTTATCCGGGAAGATCCGTATCCACACCTTGCCTCCCCGCTTGATGTGGTGGGTGATGGCTCGACGAGCCGCCTCGATCTGGCGGTTGGTAATCCAGGCGGCTTCCAGAGCTTTCAGGCCGTACTCTCCGAACGCCAACGTCGAGCCGCGGACAGCAATTCCCGATCGTCGCCACCGGTGCTGCTTTCGAAACTTGACCCGCTTGGGCGCTAGCATCTGTCTTAGCCCTTCGTCGAGGCTAGAGCCCGGAGCCGCCGCAACCGGTCCTGCGGCATCTCTCGGTCCTGTTTGCCCTGCAGCGTTTCCGGGAGGACCTCACCATGGTAGACCCAGCACTTGACCCCGATCAACCCATACGTGGTCTTGGCCTGGGTGAATCCGTAGTCGATGTCGGCCCGCAGAGTATTGAGCGGCATCCGTCCCTCGCGATACCATTCTCTGCGTGCGATCTCTGCACCGCCTAGCCGTCCGGCACACGCAATCTGTACTCCTTGGGCACCCAGCCGCATCGTAGACTGGACGGTTTTCTTCATGGCCCGTCTAAACGCTATCCGGCGCATCAGTTGAGAGGCGATCTGTTCGGCGATCAATTGAGCGTCCAGCTCAGCCTTCCGAACCTCCAGAATGTCAAGCTGAATCTGCTTCTTGGTCATACTGGAGAGAGCCGTTTTGAGCTTCTCGACCTCAGACCCTTTCTTGCCGATAATGATGCCAGGCCTCGCAGTATTGATCACAATGCGAATCTGATCGGCCTTTCGCTCGATATCGATGGCGGACACCCCGGCGTGATAGACCCGCTCCTTGATGAAACGCCGAAGTTTGAGATCTTCATGGAGAGCAGCCGCGTAGCCCTTGGTGGCGAACCACCTAGACCTCCAGGGCTTGATGACGCCCAGCCGATACCCTATAGGATGAACCTTCTGCCCCATCTCATCTCCACTGCTCGTTCCCCCTCTGCCCTCCGATTGAACGAGCGTTCATCGACCGGGGGAGGACTCATGACACTTACGCTTCTTTCTCCTTCAACACGATGGTGATGTGGCTGCTCCGCTTCTTGATCGGAGTTGCCCGCCCCATAGCGCGAGGCCGGGACCGCTTCATGGTGGGGCCCTGGTTCACGAAGGCCTCCTTCACGAAGAGACGGTCAACGTCTTTGGCTCCGTGGTTGTGCTGCGCGTTGGCCAACGCCGACTTCAGAATCTTCTCCACGGCCCGGGCCGCATACTTCTTGGTAAACTTCACCGTGTTGAGGGCGTGGTTGATGTCGCAACCTCGGATAAGGTCAACGACTAACCTTGCCTTCCGCGGCGGGATTCGAATGAACCGGCCAACAGCGCGGCACTCCATACTAGGCTCGTCCTCCCCTACTTGAGTGCTGTGGAACGCGCGGTATGCGCCCCATGCCCCCGGAAGGTCCTCGTGGGGGAGAACTCTCCCAGCTTGTGTCCGACCATATTCTCGGTGATGTAGATCGGGATAAACTTCTTTCCATTGTGGATCGCCAGCGTGTGCCCGACGAACTCAGGAAGAATAATGGACCGCCGGGACCAGGTTTTGATGATCTTCTTGTCCCCTCCCTCGTTCATCGTTTCGATCTTCTTGAGGAGCTTGGGATCCACATAGGGACCCTTTTTCAATGAGCGCGACACACTGACCTCCGTGTCGGGTGCGGGGTCCTGTGTGCGGGGTCCGTGGTGCTGACTCTTGCACCAAGGGTCAACCTCGCACTTCGGACTTCGCACATCGCACTTCGCACTTATTTCCTCCGCTTCACAATAACACGATCAGAGGGTAGGTTCTTCTTCCGGGTTTTGCGTTCCACCTTGCCCCAGGGGCTACAGGGATGGCGGCCGCCGGAAGTCTTCCCCTCGCCGCCCCCCAGCGGGTGGTCATGGGGGTTCATGGCCACACCTCTGACCGACGGCCTGATCCCAAGCCAGCGAGACCGACCAGCCTTCCCCAAAGAGATGTTCTCGTGGTCCAGGTTCCCGACCTGGCCGATGACCGCCATACAGTCGAGGGAGATCCGACGGACTTCACCCGAGGGGAGCTTCACCAAGCCGTACTCGCCCTCCTTGGCCAGGAACTGCACCCCGGACCCCGCACTTCTCGCCAATTGGGCTCCCTTTCCAACCTTCAGCTCGATGTTATGAAGCGTCATCCCCATTGGAATGTATTTCAAGGGAAGGGCGTTCCCCACCTTGATCTCGGCCTCGGGGCCCGACATCAACTGCTCCCCAACCTGGAGGCCCAATGGGGCGACAATGTAGCGCTTCTCCCCATCCGCGTAGTGCAGCAGAGCAATCCTGGCTGAACGGTTGGGATCATACTCTATCGACGCCACCTTGGCCGGAACCCCCGGCTTATCCCGCTTGAAATCGATGAGGCGGTACATCCGCTTGTGTCCACCGCCACGGTGACGAGCAGTTAGCCGCCCAGCCGTATTCCGCCCTCCGGTCTTTTTCAGCGGACGCAGAAGGCTTCTCTCCGGGGTCGTCCTGGTCACATCGGAATAGTCCAGAACGCTTTGGAACCGCCGGCCTGGCGATGTCGGTTTGTACGATCGGATCGGCACCCTAGTGCACCTCCAACAAATTCCACCTATGATGGGTGCGCGCTGTGCCGGGCCAAGTAGCGAGCATAGCAAGGCGCAGCCTCCGGGGCTGACCGAGGCGTACGTTCTCAGGTACGTCGCAGGGAGCGCCCCGGGTGCCTGCAACACCGCTAGGCGAAGTTAACTGGCCTGGCACTACACCCCCTCGAAAAACTCGATGCTATCCCCTTCCTTCAAGGTTGCCACCGCTTTCTTCCAATTCGGCGTCCGACCGACATAGCGGCCGACCCGCTTCTCTTTGCCTTGTACCGAGATGGTCCGGACCTGAAGAACCTTCACACGGAACAGGGATTCGATGGCGCGTTTGATCTCGATCTTGTTGGCATCCCTGGCCACCTCGAAGAGGTAGTGGTTGGCCCGATTCTTGAGCTCCGTCCCCTTCTCCGTGATCAGAGGACGCCGAATAATGTGATGCGCCTCTCTCACAGCTTCCACGCCTCTCCCACCAGGCCCAATGCGTCCCTGGTGATGACGAGGGCATCGTGCTTCAAGATATCATATACGTTCAAGCCCTGTGCGGGGAGCAGTGTGACGCCAGGGAGATTGCGGCACGACCTCGCGATCGCGTCATCTTTTTTGACCTGGTTCGTCACGACCAAGGCCCGCCCCTCGACACCCAACCTTCCCAACAGCCCCCTAAACCCTTTCGTGCTTGGCCGCTCCTGCGAGAGGTTCTCCACAACGATGAGCCGACCAGCTTGAGCCTTCGAAGACAGGGCCGCGCGAAGCGCTGAAGCTCGCACCTGCCGCGGCACCCTGTAGCTATAGTCTCTCGGCTTAGGACCGAAGACCGTCCCCCCTCCACGCCATAGTGGCGATCGCCTGGTCCCCGCACGGGCTCGACCAGTTCCCTTTTGCTTCCAAGGTTTTTTCCCACCACCGCGGACTTCCGATCGTGTACGGGTTGAGGCCGTCCCCTGACGACGATTCGCGAGCTGCATCTTGACCACATCATGGAGCAGATGCGGCTTCACGGGAGCGTCGAAGACCGCCTCGTTGAGGACGATCTCCTCTGTCTTCTTCTTGTCGAGGTCAACAACCTGGACCCTGACCGCCATCGGATTAGCTCCGCTTCAGGATGGTGAGCAAGCCCCCCGCGGGCCCCGGCACCGCACCCTTCACCAGCATCAGGTGT
>JACQEV010000017.1 GCA_016200385.1 Candidatus Methylomirabilota bacterium | reverse complement strand
CGGGCCGAAATGAACCGAACGTAGTCTCGGAACCTCTTATCCGAGTTCCCCTTGCTGAGGAGATTCTGCTCGATCTGTTGCCAGGCCTTGCTCGGGTAGGCTGCGATGCAGGTGTCAAAAAGAAGATCGACGAGGACCAGCTCACGCTCCCGCCGCCGCTTGAGGATTTCCCGGTATCTGGCTGGAATGCTCAGCCGTCCCTTATCATCGATGGCGTGTTCGAAGCTTCCGCGGAACATGGGAGCGCTTGCCTCTTTATGGTAATCTATACCAGTCCATCCCACTTTGTCCCACTGCAGCGCAACATTACGTAAGCCCATTTCCCTTGTCAAGTAAAATGTGAGGCGCGTCGAATGGCGGGTGAAAGACGTCCCCTGGTGGATCAACGCCCACTCATGACACTTGGGGATGCCGTTAGGGAAGCGAGATCAGGATATTATCGATAAGGCGGGTGGAGCCGAATCGCACCGCGAGGGCGGCCAGCGTGCAACCTTCAATCCAATCGATCGGCTTCAGCGTCTCAGGGTCACAGAGGGCGACATAGTCAATCCTGGCCAGCGGCTCCGCCTCGATCATCCCTCGCATCTCATCGCAGATGGCCTTGGCATTCCTCTCCCCTTCCCTGACGCGCTCTTCCGAATGCCTGAGAGACCGATAGAGAACAAGGGCCGCTCTGCGCTGTTCAGGGGTCAGACGAGCATTTCGTGAGCTCATTGCGAGACCGTCGGGCTCCCGGATCGTCGGCAATACCACAACCTTGAGGTCGAAGTTGAGGTCCGCCACCAACCGCCGAATCACCACCGACTGCTGGTAGTCCTTCTGTCCAAAATAGGCCCGATGCGGTCTTATGAGGTTAAACAGTTTCGTCACGACGGTCGCCACGCCACGGAAGTGCCCGGGACGTGAGGCGCCACACAACACATCTGTGAGTTCCGTTACCTCGACGAAGCTGCAAAACCCCTCCGGGTACATCACCCCCACGGATGGGGTGAATACCAGATCACCTCCCACCCTCTCGATCTGGATCAGATCACCCCGCAGGTCCCTCGGGTAGCTATCGAAGTCTTCCCCTTGGCCGAACTGGGTCGGATTGACGAAGATGCTGACCACCAGGACAGCACTTTCGGCCCGCGCCGTCCGCATGAGAGAGAGGTGTCCCTCGTGAAGAAAGCCCATCGTCGGCACGAATCCGATCGTCTTGCCCCCACTTCGGAAGGACTCGCATAGGCGCTGGACCGCAGACGGCTCAAGAATGGTCTGCATCGGTTTCCTCTCTTATTCTCTCGGGAGGTCTCCCCTGTTCTGGCACACCCTCGCACCCCGCACCTCGCACTTCGCACGCATCTCTCAGCTCTCCAGTAGCGCTCTCTCAATCGCCGGGTCGAGCGAGAAGGCGTGGGCGGCTTCGGGGAATCGAGCTTCGACCACATCTTCCCGGAAGCGGCCTACTGCATCGCCGATCACCTTCGTGAGATCGGCATACTGTTTCGTGAACTTTGGGGCAAAGCGATCGAAGAACCCCAGCAGGTCGTGAGTGACCAGAACATGGCCGTCACAGTCGGGCCCAGCCCCGATCCCGATCGTGGGGATGGTTAACCTGTCGGTGATAATCCGAGCGAGGGCGCTGGGTATTGCCTCGAGCACGATGGCGAAGACACCCGCCTTCTCAAGGGCCAAGGCGTCGTCAAGGATGTGCCGCGCGGCGTCCAGCCCCCTCCCCTGGACCTTGAAGCCTTCCCGAAGGACGGTTGTTTGGCCTTCACGAAGCGTCCGGCGTTTCTGACCGCCTCGGCCGGTTCAGCCTCGTAAGACATGAACGGCATGTCGGCAACTACCATGGCCCGCTTGACAGCCCGAGTGACGGCCCTGGTCATCATGAGCATCTCTTCCATGGTCACGGGGATCGTGGTTTCATATCCCAGGACCGTCATCCCGCCAGAGTCGCCGACCAGGATCACATCGATTCCGGCACGATCGACAATCAGCGCCATCGGGTAATCATACGCCGTTAACATCGGGATCTTTCGCCCTTCTCGCTTCATCTGCTGCAAGGTGACCGTCCTGACCCTCTGATCGGCCATGATCGATCCCTCCTTTCCCCGTTCGAACGGAAATTGGTTATTGATCCTCACACAAACGAAAAGGCCCGCCGGACCGATCCGGAAGGCCTCGCTTTGTCTGGACAACGATTGCCGTCCCCTCAACCGGCTTCGAGCGAGCGCACTGTCTCGAGCCGCAGGGGTATGTCCGGAATCGTTTGGACGCCTTTCCGTCTCGGTCCCTACTGCCGGGATCCAAGCGGTACGTAGTAATGGGTGCCTGCCCGCACCGTCTCGACCTGCTTGACCAGGTCTTCGAAATCCTCCTTGTGCTTTACGAAGTCGATCTCATTTGTATTCACTACGAGCAGCGGCGACGCTGAGTAATGGAAGAAAAAATGATTGTAGGCCGCGTTCACATCTTCCAGATAGGTCCGAGTGAGTTCCCGTTCGTAAGGTCTCGCCCGCAACTGGATCCGCCGCATCAGGACATCGTTGCTGGCCTGTAGATAGAGGACGAGG
>JACQEV010000236.1 GCA_016200385.1 Candidatus Methylomirabilota bacterium | reverse complement strand
CTAGAAAGGTGTGTTCTTAGCAAGTCAAGGTGTCCGGTTTTTATAGCAAGTGATCTGTCCGGTTGTTCGGGTAGCTTTGCCTTCTCTCTGAGCAGGGTGGTCGTGAGCTCACTGGAGAGGCTCGGACCCCCGATTGGTGGGAAATCAGCCTCTCTTGCCCTCCTCGCTGGAGAAGTGACCTCCACAGTGGCCCGAGGATCGACGATCTCGACGCCGCCCAGCTCATAATAAGTACCTCCCTCACGCGGCCTGTCCGACCGACTGGGAGGTCGGGGCGAGCAGCCGGCCCTGGGCGTCATAGTGGCCCAGGGTGTGGGGGCCATGGCCGATACTGAGCGTCCCGTCGAGGTGCTCATACACCTTCACCCGACACTTCGCGAAACTGTAGCGCCACGCGGCCTGGGGGATCTGGAACCGGCGCCGCCCGAACTGCACACAGTTGTCATTGCCCACCACCCGCTCATGCTGCACGGCGCAGATCCGCTCGAGCTGACCCCCAGTGTAGGGGACGAACGCGGTCCCGTCGCCGTCGGCGGGGACGGTCCACGTCCGGTTGTGGAACGGGACCCAGGTGCTGGTCAGGAACGCATTGGCCGCCTCGACCGTCCGGATGCCCGCAAGGCGCAGCTCTTGGGGGAGCCGCCCCTGCCAGGTCTCCCAGAGTCGCTCCATCCGGCCTCGGGCCTGCGGGGAATGGGCCGGGATCAGCTCGATCCCCAGCTGCCCCAACGCTCGCTGAATCTGCGTGGGGTCGGTGGCCGACTGGGGCCGGTGGGGACTCCGCCCGGTCCGCGTGGTCAGGAAGTGACTCCCCCGGTCGGTGTAGAGGGCGCAGAAGACCCCCTGCTGCTCGATCACTGCCTGCAGCGCGGCGAGCATCGTGCGGGTGCTCTCCTGCGGGACGAACCGGGCGTAGTAGGCGACGCTCGTGGCGTCGTCCAGCACAGCAATGAGGTCCTGGGTCCCTTCCAGGCTGGGAATCCAGGCGTGCGTGCTCGCATCGGCGTGCACGAGCATGCCGGGGAGGGGTCGGCGAGGTCGGGCCTTGCGGTGGGTGCCCCGGCGCGCCTCTTTGGCCACCAGCCCCGCCGTCTGTAAGGCGGTCTTCACCCAGGTGTAGGAGAGCCCAATCCCGTGAACGACCTGCAGCTTCTCCTGGAAGTGCAGCACATTGCAGTCGAAGTAGCGCTCCCGATAGAGGGTCAGCACCTGGCGCACCACCTCCAGCGGCACCCGCTTGGGCGAGGGCTGTCGGCGGCGCCGATCGAACAGCCCGTCGTAGCCCCACTGCTCATACCGCCGTTTCCAGCGGCGCATCTGGCGATCCGAGATCCCCAGGATCTCGGCGGCGTGGTACCACTTCAAGCGTCCATCAATGGCTCGCAAGATCACCTCTTGCACCTTCATCGCCCGCTCCATGGCCAAGGAAGGGTACACGGCTGGTTCGCTCATAGGGCCTCCTTTCAGAGCCAAAACCAGCAGTGTACGCTGCTTCCTGCCTAAGCGGACATTTCACTTGCTACAAGAGGCGGACACTTCACATGCTACCAACACGGCTCCAAAAAAAGCTTGACAGCCTGGGGAAAAGTAATAGAAAATGACCGTCATAGGTGAGCGTGATTGGCCAGGGGTGATCATAGCACCTCAGTCACCCCTTGCAATCCGGTTGGCGCACTACGTAGCAACGCCCTTTCGGGGTTAACTTGGCCTGAGAGAGCGTTGGTATTTCTTGTTACGGCGCCAGGGCTTGCTGCTGCTCAGTTGAAGGAATGCCCGTAGCTGAATCAATGAAAACTCTTGCCACGAGCTCTCCGGGTCCGTAGTAGGCTACTCTTGAAAGGGAGTTCGTCATAAGGAGGCACCAGATGCAGTTCTCCCGGGCGAAGTCTCCTGCCGTTCTTTTCCTGTCGCTCTCACTTCTCGCCTGGATGGGCGCGTCATCGGCTTGGGCCCAGAGGCCAACTGCGGAACCGGGAACAGTGCTCCTGAACCCCGAGGGAGTGGTGAACGTCCAGGACCTCCCGCGGGTGGGGCCGCGCGTTCCTGTCCACCGCGAGATGCCGTTCCGGGTCCCGGACCTTCAAGAACTCGTGGACACCAAGGCGCGGCACCAGGCCGCGACCCAGCCGGCGCCCAGCGCGTCGGCGGGCGTGACGACATCCGCGCTTACCACCCCTTCCACGACGACGAGCCTCATGGGCCTTCGCCGGTCCGAAAGCGGAGGGTGGATCCCCCCCGACACCCAGGTGGGCGTTGGGCCCAGCTACATCGTCGAGGCCGTGAACCTCGAGATGCGGATTTGGAATAGGACCACGGGAGAGGTCACGACCTCCGACCTCAACAGCTTCTTCGGGACCTCCGCCCAGCTCAGCGACCCGAAGATCCGCTTCGACCCCCTCTCGAACCGCTGGTTCATCGCCGTGATCAGCTACAACACCTCGTTCACAGCGGGGGCCTGGCGGGTGGCCGTCTCGACGGGCCCTGATCCCTTCTCCTTCATCCGCTATACGGCCTCAACGAGCAAGAGCGCCCCTGACTTCCCCGCCCTGGGCATCAGCGCCGACAAGGTCATCCTCACGGCCAACGCCTTCCGGGGGAACAGTTTCCTCGGAACGGAGTTCCTCGTCATCAACAAGGCGAACCTCACCGCCGGCACGAACGCCACCTCGAGCTACTTCGCGCCTCCCCAGGGGCTGTTCACGATCCAGCCCGCCCATTCGCTGTCCTCAACCGCGACCCTCTACATGGCGGCGGTCGCCTACAACTCGGCGACGAGCATCCGGGTCTGGTCGGTCAACGGGGTTCCGGGAGTCGGGGCCGGGGTCACGCGTTCGACCAAGGACGTCCCGATCACCTCCCTCACCAGCCCGCCGGACGCCCGGCAGGCGGGAACCAGTACCCTGATCCAGACGAACGATAACCGCTTGTTGGATGCTGCCTATCGGAACGACGTGCTCTGGGTCTCCGCAAACTCCGCCTGCGTCCCGTTGGGGGACACCACGACGCGCGCATGCTTACGGCTGATTCAGCTCTCCATTGGCAGCTCGATAACGAAGACTCAGGACTTCGATTTCGGCCAGTCCGGGTCCTACTACTACTACCCGGCGGTCCAGATCGACGGCAACGGGAATCTCATCTCCGTCTTCTCGGGATCCTCGGCGTCGCTGTGGGCTGGAGTGTACGCGAGCGGTCAACGCCCCGCAGATGGACCGAACACCTTCCAGTTGCCGGCCACGATCAAGTTCGGTGAGAACGCCTACAAGCCGTTCGCGAACCGCTGGGGTGACTACTCCTGCGCATCCATTGACCCCTCCAATTCGGCAACCATCTGGGTGGCGGGCGAGTACGCCCACATCGAGGGCGGCTCCGAATGGGGCACCTGGATTGCCCCCCTCCAGATGTTGCCGCCGTCGCCGTCACCGTAGAGTCGCCCAAAAGTCGGCGGCCGCTACCTACCACCGTCTGTCCAACATCAAATTGTTGCCGTGGCCGCTTTCATCGGGCCACCGGGTCATATCCTCGCCATCGGCAAATCCAAGAAATCCGCCGTAAAAACTTCTGACGCCGACCTGTAATCGCCCTGACGGGGAGGTTTAAAAGGGAAGCGTATAAAAGCTCGCAGGGTTCTCCGCACCGCGCGCCGAGATTCTCGAGAACTTGTTTGGATTCGGAGGCCTCAACCACGTCCCGATAAAATTGACGAGGTCCTCGCTCAAGGTGGATAATCCCGTCGCCATTCCACCCCGTAATGTTGAACTTCGGAAGACATGAAAGCCCCTGCTTTCCGCAACTATCTGAAAATAAAGCCTTGCCCTGTTTGGCCTTGAAGAGGTTTGAGATAGTAACTATCTGAAAAAAAGCGAAAAGCCCGCGTGAGTTCTTTACACTGTGACATGTGCTCCACCAATTTGCAGATTGGGTCTCTTGGGAGGGAGAATTCCAGGGACTTTCAGTGTCTCGATTTCTTCTGACGCTGGCCTATAATCCAGGGGGCTTTCGCCACCTCCCACCTCAGAACCATCACACCATCACCTGCCGGATCTGGATACGCGTCAAGTCGTATCCCATGGTCATCGCATACACCCTTCGTGACACCGGACCTTACAACCACCGTCTGACGCGATGCTTGTAATCGAGATATTCTTGACCGAAGAGACGCTCCAGCGTTCTTTCTTCGCGAGGGATAAAGACGGCATTCATTGTCAAGAAAAAGGCGACCGGCGCGAGAAATACAGGAACAGTGCCTACAAAAATGGCGACTCCCAGGAGCACCACAGATACTCCTAGATACATAGGGTTGCGGCCAAAACGAAAAGGGCCGGTAGCAACGACAGCAGTTGGCGTGCCGTAAGGATTACGAGTCGTGCCTTTCTTCTTACATAGCCTGAAAGCCCACCCGGTCAGGAAAATGCCGGTCCCTAGAATCGCGATCCCCAGAAAGCGATAGCGAGGAGGCGTGATTGTCGTGTCGGGAAAGAGAAAATGCAATCCCAGAGCTGCCGAGAGATAAAGGCCGGCAAGGATTGGTGGAGGGACTCGAAGAGTGTTCATATTCTTCACGTCGGCTTCGCGGCTCTCTTCCACATGTTGGCAGGTCATTTCCCAGTAGAAGATGGAACTCGGAAACTGAAGGTCAGACCCATCGTGAAACTCCAGTCTGGCGCCCCGCTGCTGATGCCCCTCCTGATGCCTGCATCGAAGAAGACATTTGACGACGGCGGCTGCCAGATGAAACCGAGGAGTCCGGAGTTGTTGGCGAGCTTCCCTTTGGCGCTCTCCCCGTTCACCTCCCCCACCAGCCTGAGACTCGGGATGACTGGCAACTCGACGATCACTCCCCAGATGGCGAAAGGGTTCGCTTCCGCCCTGTCTACGCCTCCGCCAAAGTTCACGTGGTACGTAAAAGGGGCAAGCCTCCCGCTCAGAATCCCGATCCCTTCGAAGCCGGGCCTCCTCTCCCCCTGAACAGTCGAGGGCAGGAGCGGCCCGGCCTCCACCGCGAAGCCGATTCCCTCCTTCTCCTGGAGAACGCCCTCCCTCAGAACAGCCTTCAGGAACAAGCCTGGATCGACGAGCTGGACACCTTCATCAGGGGGCTTCGCGACCTCGAATTCCGCGACGAGCTCCAGGTCCCTGATGATGCCATAGTTCAAGACCACCTTGGGAACGATGAAAGTATCTTGCCCCTTGGCGTGTTCCAGGTTGAAATAGCCGATCTCGATCTCCATCTCTTTGGGATCGGCCACGGCGGCATCCGTCGAGACGAAAGGGCGATAACCCCAAGCGCTGGAATCGAAAAGCATCAGGGAGGAAACCAGGAGCAGACACCACCTCTTTATGGGGATTGGTGTTATCTTTGTGGTAACACTTGTCTTCGATTTCACATTCTCCTCAACCGCAGGATTACGAAGCTTGGCTTTTAGATATCGCGCGCCCTTTTCTCACGGCTGCACTTCGTATACGCGTATCTCCGCTCCTTGGTTTCCGCGTAGGGGAACCGCGAGATACAGCCGATTGAGTTCCGGCACGAACAGTGACGTTCGAGCACCTGTCGCAGTCGGGACCTTTGCGATCGTCTTGTAGGAGACGGCATCACGCTGTTCAAACACGTCAATGGAGCCCTCGCCGCACGACATGTAAACGCGCCTTCGCTCAGCATCGTAGAAAAGGTCATCGCAGTCTCCAGCACTGTCCAGCATGGCAATCGACCTGCCCGACTCAGTGTCAAACACGGCGAGCTTCGCGGGTTTTCGGAAACCGACGAATACACGATGGCGGGTTTCATCCAGGGCCATTGGAAAGTGTGCCCGAGTACCCATGAGCCGCCACGTTGCCACCACGAGACGTTTATCACGGTCAACCACTGCGATATGATGGGCTGTCGGAACATTCACGAAGATCCTCGGCCCTGATTTCTCTAACTGGAACGACTCCGGATGGCCCGCAAGTTTGATGTCACCCAGGCGCTGACCACTTGCTGCGTCGATGATGCCGAGAGCCCCCTTGCCGTAGCCGACATAAATGTATTTCGTGGCGGCATCGTACCGGATATTGTCAGCGTCATCGGCGAACTTCACGCGATTGTCGAGACTGAATGAGTCTCCATTGAAAATCTGTACCGCACCAGTTTGCCCGTTCGTCACGACAATCTTCCTGAATTCAGGAATAAAGAGGACGCCTTGCGGTTCGTGTAATCCACTGATCGTGTGAATACGTTTGCCCGCCCGCAGATCAATAGCTTCCACAGTATTGTTGCCAAGCGCGGCAACGAATAGCCGCCGCCCTATCAGGTCCACAGCAAGATGGTCTATCCGCTCCTTGACGTTCGGCAGCGGGATTGTTTGCACCATCCGGAGCGGCGCAACGCCTTGGACTTGCGCGCCAATAGTGGATGCGGCAAGTGCAGTCAGAAGGACTGTAGGGAGCATTCTCATTTTGCCTTCTCCAAAGCCGGCCTCAGCCGGGAGTCACGCTGTTGCCTTCACGCGGTTCTTGGTTGAATTTCGTAGGGCACTTATGCCCGCCCATAGGCAGTTTGAGGGTCCTTGACCAAAACGGCGAAGCAGAGAGCGGCCGCCATCATGAGCGAAGCGATCAGACCGAAGGCCGGGGAGTAGCCGAGGAGGGCGATCAGGAAGCCGGCTAGGATCGGTCCCAGAGCCTCACCGATGTCCCAGATCGTCCCGAAGACTCCCATCGCAGAGCCCATCTGACCGGCCTTGACCAAGTCAGCCACCAGTGCTGTGGTCGAGGGGGTGACGATGGCCACCCCAAGACCGAATAGAGCCGAGACTGGGAAGAGGAGCCAGAGTGAGGTGACGTTCGGGATCAGTGGCAACGTGGCAGCGCAGAGAACGAGACCGGCCAGGATCATCGGCTTGCGGCCGATACGATCAGAGAGCCGGCCCGAGAGCGGCTTGGCAAGCATGGTCGTGGCGAGCTGGATCCCCATCACAAGCGCGATTTGGGCATCATTGATTCCGATCTTCCTGCCATAGATGGGGAAGAACCCGAGGAAGGCACCGTAGCCCACATACATCGCGGCTTCTAGGGTCGAGGCGAGCACTACGGCGCGACTTGAGGCCATTTCTCGGATGCCACGCCAAAACTGATCCGAGCGGGCGCCGAGGCTTGAGCCCGTGGCGCGAGGCTTCTCATCGTCGGGCAGGCGTAGGACCATCAAGAGCGGGAGCAGGCCGAGAACCCCGACCGTTAGATACGTCATCGGGTAGCTGGCCGTGTAGAACAGGAGCAATCCACCGAGGAGCGGGCCCAGGGTAGAACCCAGGTCCCCCGCTGCAGCGAACCAGCCCAGCTTCTCGCCGCGCCCACGCTCGGAGAGGTCGGCCACGAAGGCCGAGGTCACCGGGGAGAAGATCGCCGTCGCGAAGCCATGAAGGAAGCGGAGCGCCAGTAGCGCGCCCGCGGAGTGGACGAAGGGGTAAAGGAACGGAGGCAGGGCGAAGAACAGACACCCGAGGAGCATCATGCGCTTGCGTCCGAGCACGTCCGAGAGGGCCCCTGCTGGAAGCTTGATGACGACCCCGGTGATGGTTGAGGCTGCCACGATCAGGCCGATCACCTCGGGCGTGGCCCCCAGATCCTGGGCGAAACGGGGCAAGACCGGGCTTCGGGCCATCTGATACCCGAAGCGGGCCAGGAAGCCGGCCAACACCAGGCTGATAAACGGCGTCATCTCGCTTCCTTTTGACTGCAGGCCCTCTACTTCCCGTTCGTCTTGTGGCAGAACAGCGGCGGCTTTCCATCGAGCGTCTCGTTATGGACCACTGTGACCTTGATCACTTTATCTCGCGTGTTGGTGATAGAGGCGCGTAACATTCTCCCAACCGATATTCCGCATAAATGCGTCAACATATGCCGCAGCGCTCGCACCATAGTCCATGTGATAGGAGTGCTCGTACATATCCAGGGCAAGGATGGGCGTGCCGCCGACGAGGCTACAGGTATGGTCGGCGGCCCATTGATTAATCAGCCTTGCATCTCAATGGGAGTATGTGAGCAGGACCCAGCCTGATCCGCCCCCCAACGCCTTGCCCATGGTAACGAACTCGCTTCGCCATCGCTCAATGCTACCGAAGTCCCTGGGGAGGATCTCACTAAGAGCTAGGTCATCGCCTTCCCCTCTCGTCAACTAGCGCCAGATCGGAATATCATTCCTGAACTCGTAATGATCTCCCGGGGCGACATCTTTATTGACTATCCGCCTTCGTCCACACTCCACGGACGGTGAGCTCATCGAAGGCGGTGATAGAATCGGCTTTCGTCCACAACCCGACTTGGCCCGACCGAAATCGAGAGTCACGATGATTGATCAGAAGCTGGCCGTCAAGCCAGCCCTGGATCTGATCGCCTACGGCCACGGCGCGCAGCGTGTGCCACTGGCCGAGAGTGGGCGGTCGCACGCTTGCAGTTGCAAGCTGGTGGCGGCCCCGGTCGTAGCTGTACAGCCTGAAGTTGTTTTCAAGAGCGTTGGCCCTGATGACGTAGTATCGTCCTTCGGAAAATCGGAAGACGATGCCGCCCGACGCGTCCTCCAGACCCGAGATCGGCTTGAACCGCATCAAGGCGTCAACGTCCGTATAGGGACCTCCAGGCGCGACGATCACATTGAAGGCGTTCTGCACGGCGCGTTGGACAAGCGCCCGCTTGCCGCTCGGTGCCCCGGGGACCTCCCCGACCGCCCATTGGCCATCGACGGTTGCCCATCCTTCGATACCCTTCTCCTCGAAACTGAACCGTTTCACCGACACAAACTCGGGTAGCTTGAGTTCGGCAACGTTTGCCATCGATGTCCCCCCGCGAAAGTACCCGGACAATACGAATAATCCTAACAGCCCGAGCAACCCGAGCGCGCTCAGAGCAAACCCGAGTGCCCGAGGGCGCGACAACCTGATCCACCGCATGATGCACCCCTTTGCCAATGCAACTTTTGGAAGATCATCCATACTTTTATTCCTATTTTACGAAGACCCACGTTGGCTTCAGGATCGGGAACGCGATCAGCCCGATGACCGCTGTCACCAGAACCAGGACGGGATTGCTGATTCTCCACCGGGCGAGCGCCAGGAGGCTAAGCACCGCCACGGCAGCCGTGAGCCAGTCGCCGATGGCGATCTTTCCCAGCAGAATACATGCCCCAAGGATCGTACCGATCGCGGCCGCATATGCCCCTTTGACGAACCCCTTCACGTTAGGATTCGCCCGGTGGCGGACCAGGACGGGGGCGACAATGAGGACCAGGAGGAAGGATGGGAGGAAAATCCCCACGGTGGAGACAAGGGAACCCCAGAAACCAGCGACGAGGTATCCCACGAAGGTGGCCGTGATGACCACCGGCCCGGGACTCAGCATCCCCATGGCCACTGCGACCAGAAACTGTCGCTCATTCAGCCAGCCGGTCTGCTGGACAAGCCCCTTCTCCAGGAACGGGACAATGACAAGGCCACTTCCGAACGTCAGTGATCCCGCCTTCAAAAAGAAAATAAGCAGCTTCCCCAGCATCCAGCCTGACAAGCCTTTCGAGGGCCCGGCACTCAGCGGCAGCGCAGCCATGAGGAGCATGGACGGGGTGCGTCCAGCCCGGAACAGCGTTCCGTAATAGAGGATCCCAATGATGCCGGACACAATGAAGAGAATGGCCACTTCGGCTTGAAGGGCTACCGTTATGGCCAGGCACGCCCCAGCGATGATCCACTGAACAAAATCTTCCATCCCCAGCTTGGCCAGCCGATAGCACGAGTAAAGAATCAAGGCGATCACGGCCGGGCTCACGCCATAGAAGATGGCGCGCACGGGAGGCAAGTCGCCGAAATGGACGTACATTGCGCCAAGAGCGGCCACAATGACGAAGTTCGGGAAGATGAACGCCCAGCCACCGGCCCATGCCCCCCAGAGTCCTCCTCGAAGATAAGAGATGAAGATCCCGACCTGGATCGCCAGAGGCCCTGGAAGGGATTGGCACACCGCGATCCCTTCCCGAAGTTCGTCCTTTGTCACCCACTTCCGCTCCTCGACCAGCTCTTTTTCCATCTGCCCGCAGAGCGCGACCGGTCCTCCAAACCCGATCGCACCGAGGCGTAAGTAATACCGAACGAGGTCCCAGATCCGCACTCTGGCAGCGGCCTCATGATGTTCCATGCGTTATCTCCCTGATGCCTTTGTCATATAGGCGATGAGCCTTGCATCCGCTCTTCGGTGAACCTGTCTCAGCGTTTAGCCTGCGCAACACGTCCCGACTTCTTACTTTCACCAAAGCCCGCATATAGGGCATCGAAGATGCCAAACCCCTGCGCCAGAAGAGCGTGATCGCTGGCGATCGTCGCCGCCAAGCCCTTGATGACCGCGTCCACCCCCTTTGCCTCTTCCCGGCCGAACTTGGCATCCTTCAGATCGGCATCGTGGACGATCTCGGCCACAGCCTGTAAGTGCCTGTCCTCCAAGCTGAAGCGCTTGAGCAAGGTCTCGAAGGTACAATCTTCGCCCTGATGGCCCAACTCGGCCCCCAGATAGTCAAATGGGACTCCCCCTTTGATCTTTGCAGGCTCGTGGGCGAAAGCGAACCTGGCCTTCGGGTCGATGAAGCGGCGGATTGCCCAGGCTGTCGCGATTCGATCCACATGAGGCCTGGGCCGGGTGACCCAGGTCTTGCCACGGAAAGCGCTTGGGCTCAGCAGTTTGGATTCTTCCTTTGCTAATCCCCCTTTTCTCCCAAGAAGCTCGCGCAGGGTAGTCCGGCACTGCTTGAGGGCTGCTTCAGCCTCCCGCCGGCCGGGGGCATGGAAGTAGTCGATCTCTCCTAGTTCGGCGAGCCGTTTCTCTAGGGCGTTCAGCTCGTCGGCTAATACCATTGCCTCGTGGGGTGCCCTTTTCAGAGGAAGCCCCCTTCGGCGCTCCAACCAAGCTTGAGCCTCCTTCGCCAGCTCGGCATAGTCCTCATCCCGGCTGCGCCGAAAGAGGCCCGCGACCTCGTCGCCAGAGAGGTTTTCAATCTGCTTCACTTTGAGGAGAGTCGCCTCGCCATCGGATCGCTGGATCTCCTGGCACAGCCATTGGGTGATCTCGTATCGCTCATCGCCGAAGGGAAGGATGTAAACGGAATTCCTGACAGAGACCGCCCCCAGCTTCTTCAGCCTCCGCCAGATCCTCACTCGGCTGCTCCCGGCCTGGGGCGGCAGAGAGTAGATCAACACCAACCACTTGTAGTGAAATCCTCGTTTCACAGGTTGCAAAGGGGCCTCGCTTGT
>JACQEV010000234.1 GCA_016200385.1 Candidatus Methylomirabilota bacterium | reverse complement strand
CCCATCCAGAACCGGCAGCCCTCCGATCTTATGGGCCAGGAGGAGGCTCGCTGCAGCCTCAATCGAGGTTTCCGGCGTCACGCTCACGACCTCTCGGGTCATCACCGTCTGCACCTGAAGCTTGTCAAGCAGGTAAGCGATCTCATGGATCTCCAGACTTGTGGCGGGCGATGGGAGGTTGCGACGGATGTCTCGATCGGTAATGATTCCGACCAGCTTCCCGGCGCTCACCACGGGGAGGTGCCGGATCCTCTTTTCGTCAAGGATGTGTTTCGCCACCGTCACCCCCTCCTTCGGGCTGATGGTGATGACCTCCTTGGTCATCTTATCGCCGACCTTCACGTCTCGTCCCCTTCCGTCATGATCGCTCGAACTCCTGATTATCCGTGAGCCCTCTTCGGTGCGATCTCCTCACCTCCTGATCAGTGGGCAGGGTGAGAACTCGGAACCTCTCTCGGCGTTAACTCTTGGTGCTTCCGCAAGAATTCAAGATACTCCCCCTCGATCTCCTCTTTCCATCCAGGGATCATAGCTTCACACCTCCGCGATCACGCGGGATAATAGATTTTGACCTCAACGTTCGTGTGGCTACAGCCAGGAGCCAGCCACATCAGTTCCCGCCTCTTCTCCTACACCCCAGCTTCGGCCTTAATTCGTGTTCATTCCCGACGGAGAGCGGCACAGGGAAGTTTGCCAACGCTCTGGGCAGCTGGTTCATTCTCGTTCCACTGGGACTCTTGCCATTTCCTCAACGGGGCAGAAGGCCTTCCGGCGGCAGCTCAGCGAGTTCAAAAGACTGCAGGGGGTCTCACCCTCCTCCAGAAACTCGACCGAAGTGATTCGAACCTTTCCCTTCCTCGCAAGCTCTGTCAGCCAATAAACGGCGCAACACTCAGACACATCGAAACGACTAGCAAAATCGGCCGGGATTAACCTTCGGGGCTTCCGCAAGAATTCAAGATACTCCCCCTCGATCTCCTCCTTCCAGCCAGGGATCATCACCGCACCTCCGACGGTCAGACGACCGGAAAAGGCTCCGCCTGCAACCCACTCCTTGCTCGTGCAGTATGAGCAAGGACGATGCCATCCAAACCAATTCGACGCTGCCCCCAGGGGGGAGATATAACTGCTTGATTTTATTATCGAGTGTCGGAGTCAGGTGATCGAAGGAATTCTCACGTCAGGCTCTTTGGGATAGAGCTGCTGGGGAATTGCTGTCTCAGGAGGGAGTGGGGAGGTGACTCACAGGATGAGGAGCTGCTTTATAAATTTGGCATCTTCGCCTTGGGACATCACCGCCCCAACCTCACGAAGGATGTCTCAATCAATAAAGGTGCCTCCTTCCAGAGTGGGGAGTCTTGCGGCAATAATGGCCTGGGTCCCGGACATACAGCTTCAGGTCTCCCCTTTTCGATTTGCCGCTCGCAGAGAACCTCCGAGGAACCAGGCACTTCCTCTCCTCTGCCTTCGCTCACCACACAACTTGATCACGCCCTCGCCTTTCCTCGACGCACCCTTGGCTGGCGGTCAAGGATATCACCGACCCAGGTAAAGGCCGCAACCGTCGTGGGCAGCCCAAGAGTGGGGATTCCAAGGAGCACCGCGTGCCTGATCTCTTCGGGCGATGCGCCCGCCTCGATGGCCTTTTTGACGTGGGAGTGAACCGCACCCTCCGAGCGGATGCCGATTGCCATCCCGAGCTTGATCAACTCGCGCATCTTAGCCCCTAATGGGCCAGAGGTGTGACATGCCTCGCCGAGGCGCTCATAAGCCGCGTGGGCCCTAGGGAACCGCTTGGTGAAGAGTTCGAAAGGGACCGATAGCTTATGCTTTGGCATCTTTGTCCTCCTTCCCATACTCGAACTAGACACCCCCTTCAACAACGCTACTCGTGCCCTGTCCAACCCACCTCATTGGGCGAAACGGACGCCCGGTCTCTCGAGACACAGAGAAGAATCGGCTGGTTGTGTTAGGGCTGCTCTTCGCGGACCAGCATTTCCAAGAGGTCGGTTTCGGTCACGATCCCGACAAGTTGGTACCCATTCACCACCGGAAGACAGCCGATTTTCTCGCTCACCATGACCCTGGCCGCCTCACGGACGGTCGTGTCTGGGGACGCCGTGATCAGTGTGCGTGACATGACTTCCGCGACCTTCAGCTCGTCCATGAACTCCTCTCGTTCGCGTGTCGTTAGCGGGGACTTGGACGAGGGAGCCGCCTGTCGAAGATCGCGATCGGTGACGATCCCCACCAGACGTTTGCCGTCCATCACCAATAGGTGGCGAATCCGATGCCGGTCCAGAATCCGCCTGGCCCTGCGCAGCGAAGCGTTCTTGTCCACCGTGATCAGGCTCCGGCTCATGATCTCAGAAAGTTGCGCCATTCCTCATCCCTACCACAACGTCAGTCCTCCGGGCTGCTTGCCGACCGCAACCCGCCCCACCTCTTCTTGGGACAACAGATTAATCACCGAGATGTCATCCGATCCAGCGTTGGCCACAAAGGCGTACCGGCCGTCCCCCGAGATCACAATGTCGTGCGGACGGGTCCCAGCAGGGATCGTACCCACTACGCTGCTGGTCCGCGTAGAGATCACCGAAACATCGTTTGAACCCATGTTGGTGATATAGATGTAACTTCCCGATGGGGTGATATCGGCCTCGCTGGGCTCTTTCCCCACCGGGATCGTCGCCATGACCTGACGATTCGCCAACTGAAGAAGGCTCACACTGTTCGAGGCTCGGTTGAGCACATAAGCAAAGCTCCCACCGGGACCGAAAACGACATGGTGTGGATCATCGCCGACGGGGATGCGGCGCAGCACCTTGTGGGTTCCGACATCGATGACCGTGATGGTGTTCGAACCAGTCCCGGAAACCAGGAGGTACTTCCCATCGGTGGAGATTGCAACGGCATATGGTCTCACGCCGGCCGGAAGCTCCGCGGCAACCACATTCAAGGAAAGGTTCAAGACGGCAACCGTATTCGAGCGCTCGCTGGGGACATAGGCATGCCCTCCATCTGGAGAAATATCGATCTTGGTGGGGAGTTCCCCAACGGGAATTAGCGCGACCTTCTTCCCAGTGGCAACCTCGATAACGGTG
>JACQEV010000233.1 GCA_016200385.1 Candidatus Methylomirabilota bacterium | reverse complement strand
TGCTCTGCCTTCTTCTTGGGATCGGGATCACGCGTGTCCGGCATGCCGAGAATGAAGGGACCCTTGGGCTTAACCATCTTTTCGCTGTACTTCGCGACCGTAAAGACCTCATTTTCGTGGAGAATCGCGCGCACATCATCAGCCTTGGTTGCAATGACGACAGTAGGGACCCGCATCGCAGGATACCCGGGCATCGTGAACACCGGGGGGGTCTCCGCCCGCAGTTCGTCGAACATCATTTTGGCGCGTTCGACCAGCCACTTGGTGACCAGATTCAGCCGCGCAAGAGCGAGCCGTCCGGGATCGGAGATTTGCTTCTCCAGCATGCCGTACTCATAGCGGAAACTTGGATAAGCAACCGTGGCCTTCACCAGATTCTCCAGCGCCGGCTTGCTGGGGACAAAGAAGTAGTCTCCACCGCGCGTGGTCACGAACTCGGGCAGGTTGAAGGCCATGGGCATCTTGGTTCCCGCGGGAACCGTGAACTTGCGCGGGACCTCCGGGTGCGTCGGGACCTCTATGCCAACCACCGATTTCCCGGAAGGCGGCGCTTCGATGCGTACGCTGGCAACCTTGAGGGCCTGCGCCAGAACTTTGGCTAAGTCGTCAATGTTCCCAAGCTGGCTTCCCGGAGCCATCTCGTATTCATACTTGGCCGCGACCGGTCCCGGATGGACACCCGTCACCTTGCCCTTGATGTCCTTATCGTTCAGCGTCTTACCCAGAATACCGCGCTGCACCTCGTACATCGCTTTCGGGAGAACATCCCGTTCGTCCCTGTTCCCGCCGATGATCGGATCGCGGTCGGTCCGGTCAAGCCCCTGGAACTCGCCGCTGTTGACCCAGAAACCCTGCAGGAATTCGAACTGCCGGGCAATGCTCGCGTTGAGAGCGATGAAAAACAGCCCTCGCTTCTTTTCCTTCTCTTCTTTGTTGCCCTTTTCGTCGAACTTTGGCCCGTAAGGCATCCCCCGCCGAATGAGCCGATGGCGGTTGCTCCCTAATGCAGGATCGTTGGGGATCGGGTTTTGGGGATCGGGATCAGGGCTCTCGCGTGGATTGGTGCGGCGGATGTGGGCCCCGAGCGGGCAACGCCCACCTGGGGGATCCTTGGGATCTTTGGGATCTTTCTCGAACGAGAAGTTATTGTTGCGCAACTCATCGTTCCCAATTGAAGTATCATCGGTATTGGCAGAGAGGTCTACCGGACATCCGCTTGGCCACCGACCCATCATCAGCGCGCCGAGACGATCGGCGTTCGCCTGGCCGGCACTGCCAAAGACCTTCGCGGCGGCCTCCATCAGATAGCTCCTGAAGCCCGCGACATCCTGTTCAAGCTTTCGGAACACCAGAAAAGTTCCGTTCTTCCAGAGACCTTCAGGGCTCGGCAGAAGGAGCGATGTGGGGTCAGGATCAGAGATCGCCGTGGGAATCGGATTAAGCAATGACGCAACGCGGCCTGACTCGTCCTCGTACCCCAGGATGAACTCGCCGGCCTTCAGCGGCGCCCAGTCTCCAGCCTGCGTGCGTTTTCCGCCGCCGGGGGGGGAGTCCTTGGCTCCGAGCAACTTGTCGGCATTTTCAATCAAAGGTTGACTGATCCCATCTTTGAACCCGAAATGTTCCTTGTGGTCATCGAAGCCTTCCCCTTCCTCTTCGAACATCAGTTTCACGCCTTCGATTTTTTCCCTTCGTTTTTCCAAATCATCGGCAACTTTTCGGCGAATATCATCAGAGGTGGCATGAATAATGACCAGCGCATGGACGTTGGTGGAGCCCAGCAGCTTATCCCACTTGGCCGGGTCGTTGTTTCCGAAATCTCCCAGGAGTGCCGCGCGCGCGGCCATGCCCTGCTTGAACTCATCAGGAAAACTGGCGAGCGCATTGGGGGACAGGCCGAGCGTTTTGAGCCCCCCGTGGGTGAAGGCTACATTCAGGGCAGATGCTGGCTTGTTGCCATTTGGCCAGGGTTCGGACGTGGTGATGTCAGGGAGGAGCGTCTTTATCCAGTCCCGACCTTGCTGGGGCGTTTCCCAGCGATAGAAGAGGTACTTCGCAAATTTCATGTTGTACCCGCGGAACAGGTTGCCTTGAATGTCCTTTAGATCCTCCGGTTGAGGATTGGCGGTCGGCGGCATTGTGGCACCTCCAGTGATGAATCGGCAGAGTCTCGCTGCAGCCGCGAGGAAAATTTCCTTGAATGTCATCCACGCTCCGGTGGTAAGGGCCGGTTGAGGACCGGCGGTCTGCGCTTCCGGTGATGAGCCGGCAGAATCTCTGCTTTTGTGTTCTCAGCCATCACAACGGCCACGGTGTCGGTGCGGCCAGCGCCTGCCGATATTGGGCCTCATTTAGGCCTCCGCGGAGAAAATTCTCGGCCTGCTGTTTCCAATAGAGCGCCCGCTTCACTTCTTTCACGGTGTACTTCGCATAGGCGCCATAGTAGAAGGACGCGCTCAGCTGATATTTCTTCACATATTCGATCATCGGACCCACCGGCCTGGCGCCCGGCCACCCGTCACAGAATCCAAAGATCCCATTCAATGCCTGCTCGTCTCGCTCGGCAAAGTCTTCGAGATAATCTCCGAGATCCCCATCGTAGTTGCTGGTGAACAGGAGGAGTTGATCGCCGGCGATGATGACCCACCGCGCATAATGGATCGTCTCGATTTGCTCAATCGGGCTCTTCAAGATTCCTTGCTTGTAGGCACTCATCCTTTTGTCAAGAATGTCTCGGAGTTGGTCTGCCTTCCCATGTTTCAGCGGCGCGACCACGGTCAGTTCCGTCACATTGTTGGCCAGTTGAATCCCCATCGGATCAGACATCACGCACCTCCTGGCATCCTGTTATGAAAATCAAGCGATCCACGATTTGTACTCCGCATATTCCTGTCGAAGCCGAGAACCTAATTCAGGTTGATCCTCACGTAGCCAATCGAGCGCCGCTTTGCGTCCGATGATTTCTGCGACGGTGTCGTCTTCCCAGTAGAGCACATGGCTGAACGGAGAAGCCTGCAGAGGCCATTGCCAGATCTTCCACCACTGCCCGGCATTGATCTCTTTGTCTATAAACACGGCCGTTTTGTAGGCGTCGTTCAGCGGCTTAAGCGGATACCCAATGATATCTTGTGAATCGAAGATATTAATCCACAGACCATCTGGGTCATCATCCATCGTGATGGGACTCGAAAAGGAATCGCGGGTGGTCGTGGCGGCAGGCTTTTCAAACCCATACCGGAGGACATAGAGGGCCAGTGGGGAACCCAGAGTAATAAAATTGGCCAACCGAACCTCCGAGGGCCATGACCGTCCCTTATTTTTGACGTCATAGAACAGGTCCGAAGCAATCACCGCGCCGAGGCTATGGGCCACAATGGTGAGCAGCGCCGGCTTCCGGGCTGTGGCCCCTTTAGTACGTGCGTCTTTTGCACAATTATGAATGACGCTCGACACTCTGTCGTGGATTTGCTTGTATTTGTTAATGCCTGGGGTTTCAACGTAAGCAATGGTGTCGCCTATATATTTGACAACAATTTCCCTCGCTATCGCCCAATATCGAATGCGAGGGATCCAGGTTGTGGGTTGTGTAACCCATGACCTCCAGGAAAGAGTCTTTGAACCTAAGCTTTTGTATAGTCTGTCCCAGAGTCGATCTTGATCACCTTCTGTGATATCCGCCCACACTACTTCTGTAATATTGATTTCGTCTTGAGGAGGGCGCTGCCAGATACGGGTCACGTGCGCCGCAAATTCTTTGCCGATCAACTTCGGAAGAGGCTCGCTAAAGCCTGCTTTTTCCTCACCAATGCCGTGAATGATGAGCACATAATGCGGGATCATTGCGCCCTCTTCGCCTTACTATAAACGTGCCATTCTTACCCTTAATTGATGTCCATCTGCTTGATCAGGCGCGACAGATACGTGCGCTGGAGGCCGAGCAATTCGGCCGCTCGTCTCTGGCTCCCGCCCGCGCGAACCAGCGCGCGCCGGATGGTTTCGCGTTTGTGGTGTTCGACCGATTCGTGATAGGCCAGGTTCTTGACGGCGGCCTCCTCCATCGAGAGATCCATCGGCTGCATGGCGAAGTCTTCCGGCTTCAGCACCTCACCGGTTTTCAGCACCACGGCACGCTCGATCGCGTTCTGCAGCTCCCTCACGTTGCCCGGCCAG
>JACQEV010000255.1 GCA_016200385.1 Candidatus Methylomirabilota bacterium | reverse complement strand
GAGTTCGGAGTTCGGAGTTCAGAGCTAAAAGATCAAAAGTCTTCGTCTTCTTTTTTCTGTGAGCTATGAACGCCTTTGGGTCTACTATGAACTCTCTAAGGCAGGTGCCGCAAGATTCGCGCGAATGGTCCGGGTCCCGTTGAGCGGGACAACAACCTGCAGGAAGGTTCGTTCGCCACCCCGTCTTAGCTCCAATAACCTGTTCCCCGCGAGGATGCCTTCCACGGTGCGTCCGCGCAGCTCGCCGGCCCTGCCCAGGTAGTGTTCGTCCAGATAAATCTCCACGTCATCAGGCTCCACCTCAAAGCGGAGTGCACCCTCGTCAAGTTCGTGCGGCCTAGCGGCCGAGGGGAGAGACGCGTCGGCGGTGGGTGCAGCGGAGGCAGTGGCTGTCACTCTGACCTCGGGTGATCGCGGGGCCCACAGATTCAGCAACACACCGAAGACAAGGCATGCCCATGCGTTCTTCCACAGCCAGCGATTCACCCGTTTTCCTGCCAGAACAGGCTGTCTAGGTATGCCAAAACGACTGGCCACCGCCTGCTTTGACGGTGGTCCGCTACACGACACATGAGACATGGGAGATGCTCACCTGCTCGCGATTTCATTTCGGCACGGGCTGGGCCTCTCCTTCCACGGTCAGCCTTTTCAGTTCAGACTGGGCTTGCTCGCGCGCCTTGCGGGCATCCTTCCATTCCCCCTCCTTTAAACTCAGTTCGCCCAGCAGATCCTCCCGACCCGTGGTAAAGCTCCGGCTCACATCCGTGTTAAAGGTCTCGACGATTTGGGCCTTGATCGCGGTGATCTCCCGATCAACCTTGACCTCGATCGCCTTTGTTGTGGCCACCTTCGCTTGGTACCTCGCCTTCTCAGCGAGCAAGTTGACCACTTCCCCCGATTTCCTCGCACTAAACACGTGAGTGTCCTTCTTGTCCTTCTCGACCGTTTTGTAGGCCACCGCTTCATCCTTGGCCTGCGTGAGATATAAGAGCGCCAGGGCGTAGTCATTCGGTGCGTACACATCCGCCTGAGCTTCCCTGGCCTCCCCGATTGCTTTTTCCGCCTCCCCCAGCGACTTCAGAAAGATCACCTCTTGCGCATGAAGAGGGCCCTCCCAGAGCGCGAAAGAGATCAGCGTGCTGACCAAGATCATGCTTCGAGACCTTCGCATCAATCCTCTCATTCCAATGACTCCTTAGTGATCGGGTCAGTTCGAGCCGTAGCGCTTCCCAAGCTAGATGACTGTTCAAGCAACAATGTCTTCAGTCGGTCACTCTAGATCTGTAGGCTCCGGATTCCCCAGGTGAGCGATGCAGATGGCCACTGCCTTTTCAATGGTCGGTCCATAACCCTCAACTCGCTGACCCCTCAATTTCTTGCTCGCGCGCGCGACGTATTCGTGACGGGGATTCGGCTTCCCCTGCTTGATATCAAGCCGGATAACGGAAATGGTCACCATCGCGCCCTTCATAGTCTCATAATGGTAAAAAGTCATCGGGCCAAATTCCGCGGCCTCCCGTAACTCCGGATGTTCGGCCCACCCAGCGCGCCCATCAAGGTTCATCGCACGGTCCTCCCGCTGCCTGCTATCACTCACCCGCTATGATTTCCGCATCGTCGACGAATTACCATTGCCCCGACACACCGCGTATGTTCGCTCCCACTGACCAAGCGAGAAAGCTAGGATGCCATTAGCTAAGAGTTTCACGCCTCCAAGCCTTCGAGCCTACTGGCGTTCGTATGGCCTCCGCTCACCCAGGTAGCGAAATCGCTTCCCAAATTCCGCTTCATCGAGGTGCCCGGCATGCGCGAGCGCTTCGATTTGCCCGCGCGTCTCAAAATCTTGCGGCCCAAGCCGGATCATGTAGGCCCGAAGCGTCTGATACGACTCCGAGTCGATGTCGACATAACGGACACGAATCCTGCCCGTCTGATGATCCAGCATCTCCCGAAACGGAATCGGGATCAGCTTTCCCCCCTGAATGGTCACCATGGCGTCCGTGCGCCCGTCCAAAAGGAATTGGGTGGCCCAGTAGCCGAGGCTCCGGCAATACTGGATGTCATGCGCTCCGGGCGGAGCGCACCGGAGTTCGTAGCCGAGATCTTTCGCCACAATCGTGACGTCCACGCCGCGCGCTCGAAGGCTGCTGCTGACTTGGTCCTTCAGCACTCGCCCCAACTCCAGCTCCGAGAGGCGTACATTCCCATAACTGTCCCGTTCAATTGAGCCGAGCTTGGCAGGATCGAGCTTCTCGGCCAGGCCTTCGCTTAGAATCGCAACGCCGTGCCCCTTCCCTGAGGCACGCCGCTTGATAATCGCCCCTTCCAGGATATCGATCAGGACCTGAAGGGGGATCTTCGGCTCTGCAAACTCCTCCCCGATGACAGTTAACGTGGCACCCGCGGCGGCGCCGATTCCGAGCGCCAGATGACCTGCCCGTCGCCCCATCACGGTGACGAAGAACCACCGATTCGTCGTCACCGCGTCCTCCATCAGGTTCTTGACGATGTCCTTGCCGAGGTTGCATGCCGTCGTGAAGCCAAACGTCACCACCTCCGGCGGGAGCGGGAGATCGTTATCGATCGTCTTGGGGACATGAGCGAGGGCGATCTGACCCTTCACGATCTCCCCAAGTCGAAACGCCGCAAAGGCGGTGTCATCTCCCCCGATCGTCAACAGATACGATACCCCCAGCTTGCCGAGCGCCTCAGCCACATTGCGAAGCGTATCCGAGGACTTCGTGGGATTCTCCCTGGACGTCCGCAGGATCGAGCCCCCGTCGAAATGGAGCCGGGAGACATCCGCGATTTCAAGATCGGTCACATGACTCGTATCTCCTCGCGCAAGCCACTTGAACCCATCGTAGCAGCCGAGGACGCGTACTCCTCGATTCCGTGCCTCGATAGTCGCCGCAGCGATGACACCGTTAATGCCCGGCGCAGGACCGCCCCCAACCAGAATGGCCAGCGTTTTCATCAGACCCTCACGAGGCGCAGGAAAAACCCCGCGAACGTCCCACCATTCGCAACGCAGATCACACTGTTCCGGCGAGTAGGGACAAGGGCACTCCTGCCAAAGGTAGGCCTCTCAATCGAAGTGAGATAGAGACAAACGTGCCTACAATATGTGGGGCTAACTGTAGCCCCATTTTTGTTTATTGGCTTTCACCTCGTCGGGCGTGGGCGTTTTCTGGTTCGGATCACGCTCTGGCACTTCGCGTTCGACCCCGACGATCGCGGCATTCAGTAGGATGTCGTCCGCAAAAATAGCCGGCACTGCATCGTCCTTGAATATCGCCTCCCAGGGACACTCGGGCTCGCAGGCCCCACAATCGAT
>JACQEV010000254.1 GCA_016200385.1 Candidatus Methylomirabilota bacterium | reverse complement strand
TGGCCACCGAGCTACGTCAGATCCGCAACTTCTCGATCATTGCGCATATCGACCATGGCAAGTCCACCTTGGCCGACCGCATTCTGGAGGCGACCAGCGCGCTGCCGCCCCGCGAGATGGAGGCCCAGGTCCTGGACCAGATGGACCTGGAGCGGGAACGAGGCATTACCATTAAGGCAAAGGCTGTTCGCCTCCGCTATAGGCGGCAGGGTGGCCAGGAGTACATCCTGAACCTTATCGATACACCCGGCCACGTGGACTTCAGTTACGAGGTCTCCAGGAGCCTCTCCGCCTGCGAGGGCGCACTGCTCGTGATCGATGCCGTCCAGGGAGTGGAGGCCCAGACGCTGGCCAACGTTCACCTTGCCATGGAGCACGATCTGGCCATCATCCCGGTCATTAACAAGATCGACCTGCCCAATGCGGATATCCCCCGGGTGAAAAGGCAGATAGAGGAGATCCTGGCCATCGATGCTTCGGAGGCGATCCTGTGCAGCGCGAAACTGGGAATCGGCACTGAAGAGGTGCTCGAGGCCGTGATCAAACGGATTCCGCCTCCCGAAGGCTCCCCTCGATCTCCCCTGAAAGCTCTGATCTTTGACTCCTCGTTCGATTCCTATCAAGGGGTGATCGTGTACGTCCGGCTCTACGAGGGCCAGGTGCTTCCGGGGATGCGGATCCTTCTCTCGTCGCTCGGGGCCGCCTTCGAGGTGGCTCAGGTAGGGGTCTTCACGCCCCAGATGCGCCGGGCAGACCTCCTGTCGGCCGGAGAGGTCGGCTACATCATTGCCGGGATCAAGGATGTGCGTCAAACCAGGGTCGGCGACACGATCACTGACGAAGAGAGACCCGCGACCAGCCCCTTGCCCGGTTTCAAAGAAGTCCGTCCGATGGTGTTCGCGGGTCTGTACCCAACCGAGACTGAGCAGTACCTAGAGCTGAAGGACGCGCTGGACAAGCTCCGCCTGAACGATTCCTCCTTCACCTTTGAGCCGGAGACCTCGCTGGCCCTCGGCTTTGGCTTCCGATGCGGCTTCCTCGGCTTGCTTCACATGGAGATCATCCAGGAGCGGCTGGAACGCGAGTTCGGCCTGACCCTGATCACCACGGCCCCGACTGTGGTGTACCGAGTGACCAAGAGCGATGAGTCGGTCGTCGAGGTGCAGAACCCCAGCCACCTTCCTCCCCCCCAGCAGATCGCACGTATTGAAGAGCCGTACATCAAGGCCTCACTCATGGCGCCTGGCGAGTATGTTGGCGCGATCTTCGGGCTCTGTCAGGAGAAGCGGGGGATTCAGCGGGGCGTGGAGTACCTGGAGGGGGGCCGGGTCCTCATCACGTATGACCTTCCTCTGAACGAGATCGTGATGGATTTCTACGACCGGCTCAAGTCGGCGACCCGTGGCTACGCCTCCCTGGACTACGAATTCCTCGATTATCGAGAGGGGCATCTGGCGAAGCTGGATATCCTGGTGAACAACGAGCCGGTTGACGCGCTCTCGTGCATCGTCCCGAAGGAGCAGGCCTATGCAAGAGGCCGGGTGCTGGTTGAGCGGATGCGGGAACTGATCCCCAGGCAGCTCTTCGAGGTGGTGATCCAAGCCGCCCTCGGCGGCAAGGTCATCGCCAGGGAGAGCGTGCGGCCACTGCGCAAGAATGTGACGGCCAAATGCTACGGCGGGGACATCACCCGAAAGCGAAAGCTGCTTGAGAGACAGAAAGAGGGGAAGCGAAGGATGAAGCAGGTGGGCCGTGTCGAGATTCCCCAGGAGGCCTTCATGGCGGTCCTGAAAGTGAAAAGCCCATGACACAACAGACGATACATCAACCCACGGAGGAGCGCCAGGAGCCAGTCATGCCGGCGAAACCGGTGCCGGAGAAATCGGTTATCCGACAGTATGCAGAGGCCTTTATCATTGCCATTGTCTTGGCGCTGGCGATCAGGACCTTCGTGGTCCAGGCCTTCAAAATCCCTTCCGGATCGATGCTTCCTACCCTGCAGATCGGCGATCATATCCTGGTGAACAAGTTCATCTACTGGTTCACCGATCCGCAGCGGGGCGACATCATCGTGTTCAAGTTCCCCCAGGATGAGGGGAGGGACTTTATCAAGAGAGCCATCGCCCTGCCTGGCGAGAAGGTGGAGGTACGGGGAAAACAGGTGTACGTCAACGAGAAGCCGCTTCAGGAGCCGTATGCGGCTCACCTGGATCGCGCCATCCAGGAGAGTCCGTTCTCGCCCCGGGACAGTTTCGGCCCTGTGGTGGTTCCGCCGGGCCAGCTCTTCATGATGGGCGACAATCGGGACTATAGTATGGATAGCCGGTTCTGGGGCTTTCTTGACATGAAGAAAATCAAGGGGAAAGCCTTCATTATCTACTGGTCCTGGGATCGGGACCGCTTCCGACCGCGATGGGACCGAATCGGGATGGTGATCCGATGACCGCCGTTTCGAGTTTGGAGTTTCGAGTTTTGAGTTCGGGCTCTTCTCTTGACCCGAAACCCGAAACCCGAAACTTGAGACCTATTGGTTTATACATTCACATTCCCTATTGCGCCTCGCGCTGTCATTACTGCGATTTCAACACCTACCGGTTTGATGCGGTCCAGGCGGAGCAGTACCTGCAGGCCCTGGCGCAGGAGATCGACCTTCGGGCCGCACTGGAAGCGCTCCAGGGACGCCGGCTTTGCTCCGTCTTCTTCGGGGGAGGGACGCCCTCAATTCTGGAGGCATCGCAGATCGTCCGTATCCTCGATCGCTGCCGAGCCGCTTTTGCGTTCGAAGACGGGGTGGAGATCAGTCTGGAAGCCAATCCCGGAACCGTGGATTTTCCGAAGCTCCGTGCCCTGAGGGAAGGCGGAATCACTCGTCTCAGTTTCGGTGCGCAGGCTGTTCAGGACGGACTCCTGCGGCGAATCGGTCGGGCGCATGATGCGCGGGAGGCCGAGCAGGCCTTCTGGATGGCGCGGGAGGCTGGTTTCAACAACGTCAACCTGGACCTGATGTTCGGCCTGCCAAGTCAGCGCCTCGAAGACTGGGCGGAGTCGCTTGGCTGGGCCGTCCGCCTGCGTCCCGAACATGTCTCTACCTACGGGCTGATCCTCGAGGAGGGGACGCGACTCTACAAGGAGCATCGCATAGGTGCCCTCGAACTGCCTGACGAGGAGATGGAGGCGGCGATGTATCAGATGGCCCTGGACCGGCTGACCGACGCCGGCTTCGAACAGTACGAGATCTCAAACTTCGCGCGCCCCGGGTTCCTTTGTCGTCACAATCTGGTCTATTGGGAACACCAGGAGTACCTCGGTCTCGGGGCTGGGGCCTACTCATTCGTCGATGGGCAACGGTACTTCAACGAGCTGCTGCCAGCGAACTACGTGCGCGGCATCCGGGAGCGCGGGACAGCGGTGGCTGGCGGCGAGAAGGTGTCTCCCGAGATGCTGCGCTCCGAGCGCCTGATGCTCGGGCTTCGGTTGCGGGGCGGACTGGACGTGCGGACGTTTACAGACATCCTGGGTATTGAACACCTCGCCGCCTCCGATCGGGTCGTGCGCTTGCTGGATGAGGGATTCCTTGATCTGAAGGAAGGGCGGGTCCTGATCACAGAGCGGGGTCTCCTTGTGGCCAATGAACTGATCGTCCAACTCCTCTGATTTAATGGCTTGCAGGGGTGGCAAATCCGCTTGACAAGGACAGCCATATCTCTTAGTATTTTTTGCGACTTTAGCACTCTTCGAATGAGAGTGCTAAATCCTGACAGTGAGGGGAACCATCAAGGGGTGAGGAGATGATGCACACGCATGAGCTCAGCTTGAGGCAGCGTCAGATCCTCAAGGCGGTGATTCACGACTACATCACTTCCGGGGAACCGGTGGGGTCTCGGAGCGTCTCCAGACGCCATCTAAGCTACCTCAGTGCCGCGACCATCCGCAACGTGATGGCCGATCTGGAAGAGATCGGCTACCTCTCCCAACCACACACTTCAGCAGGCAGGGTGCCAACAGACTTGGGCTATCGCTTCTACGTCGATACCCTCATGCACCAGCCCAGGCTGTCAAAGGTAGAGGAAAGCCGAATCGAGCAGGGGATCCGACCGAGCTCGGGCCAAGCCGAGGAACTCATGCAGGAAACCACCCGAATCCTCTCCCATCTGTCCCGATACGCTGCCGTGGTTCTGGCGCCAAAGCTTACTCAGAGCACCTGGCGGCGCATCGACTTCGTTCACCTTCATCGGGAGCGGATCTTGGTGGTCCTGGTGGCGGATTCCGGACTTGTTCAGCAGAAGGTCATTGTGCTTGACGAGGTGGTCGATCAGCCCGAGCTGGATCGGATCTCCCGCTACCTCAATACCGTGTTAGCCGGGGTGACCCTCCAGGAGGTCAGGAATAGGATCGTCGCCAGGATGGCGGAGGAGCGTGACGAGTTCAATGAGTTGATGCGCCGCGCCCTGGAACTCAGCAACAAGACGCTGGAAGGTGAGGAGGGGCACGTGTACATCGGGGGGGCGGCCAACATCGCGCACCAGCCTGAGTTTGCCGACGTGAAGAAGATGAAGGAGATCTTCGGGGCCTTCGAAGAAAAGTCGAAGCTGGTCAAGATCCTCGATGAATGCCTGGCCCAGGGGGGATTAAGGGTTATCATCGGCCGCGAGAGCGAGATCAGGGAGATGCGGGAACTCAGTCTGATCGCGTCACCGTACAAGAGTGGGGATCATGTTCTTGGCGTTCTCGGTATCGTGGGGCCGAAACGGATCGCCTATGACCGGATGGTCGCACTGGTCGATTTCACGGCCAGGCTCCTGAGCAACATCCTCACAGAGGCGGATGCCTGACCGGGTCTTAGCATCGCCTCGCTCCGTCGGTCGTCGCGGGGCGATGTTTTCTCTGTTGCTGGGGGAAGTGGAGTTGACCGAACGATGGAGCAGTCACGCGAAGAAGCCAAAACAACGACACCGGAAGAGGTCGAGGGTACTCCTGTCTCCACGGCCACTGAGGTGGAGGCGGCGGTCGGCCGGCTGCAGTCTGACCTGAAGGAGAAGACTGCCGAAGTGGAGGCCCTCAACGATCGGCTGTTGCGCCTCCACGCCGAGTTCGAGAATTATAAGAAACGAATGGCGCGCGAGCGAAGCGAGTTCATGAAGTTCGCCAATGAGGCTCTGATTCTGGGATTCCTGCCCATCCTGGACAACTTGGAGCGTGCCGTCGCCACGGCTAAATCGGGACGGGACGCACAGGGTGTCGCTGAAGGACTCGATATCATTTGTCGGCTTTTTCAGACCACCTTGGAGAAGGCCGGGGTAAAGGCCATCGAAGCGCTCGAGCAGGAGTTCGATCCGAACCTCCATCAGGCCGTGGCCCAGGTGGAGTCCATTGATGGCCGGGATAACCTCGTGGTGGAAGAGGTTCAGAAAGGATATCTGCTTGAAGGGCGTCTCCTGCGACCGACGATGGTCAAGGTATCCAAAAAGAGAGTTTCGAGTTCTGAGTTTCGAGTTCCTGGTTCTGAGGAGAATGAACTCGAAACCCGAAACTCGAAACCCGAAACATCTGAGCAATGAACAAACGCGACTACTACGAGATCCTTGGGGTGGACCGGGACGCCGGTTCCGAGGAGATCAAACGGGCCTACCGTCGGTTGGCCCATAAACATCACCCCGACAAGAACCCCGGGGATAGGGGATCAGAAGAGCGGTTTAAGGAGGCAACAGAGGCCTATGAGATCCTGAGCAATCCGGAGAAGCGGGCAACCTACGACCGGTTCGGTGTTGTCGGCGAAGGGGCAGGCTTCGGGGGATTTGGAGATGTCGGGTTCGGCTCCGTCTTCGAGGATCTCTTCGAGGGATTTTTCGGAGGGTCTGCTCGCCGGCCTACCTCCCGCGGTGCCGATCTCCGCTACAACCTCGAGATCAGCCTTGAGGAAGCGGTGCTCGGGGTGGAGAAGGAGATCACCATCCCACGGCTGGAGCCCTGCACTCCCTGTAAAGGGACGGGCGCGAAGTCGGGGACATCTCCCACCACCTGCCGTTCCTGCAGAGGGAGCGGCCAGGTCCGATATTCGCAGGGGTTTCTCACTATCAGCCAAACCTGCTCGGCCTGCCGAGGCGAGGGACGAGTCATCGAGCATCTGTGCCGGGATTGCCGGGGCACGGGGCGGTCCCGGACCGACCGATCGCTCACGCTGAAGATCCCGGCGGGCGTGGAGACCGGGACTCGATTGAAGCTGACCGGCGAGGGAGAGGCAGGTCTCCGCTGGGGCGATCGCGGCGATCTGTACGTCGTCATTTCGGTTCAGGAACACCCGCTCTTTTCACGACATGGCGACGACCTCTACTGTGAGGTTCCTGTCAGCTTTGTCCAGGCCGCCATGGGCGCCGAGTTGGAGATTCCGACCTTGTCCGGAATGGTCAATTTCAAGATCCCACCCGGGACCCAGTCCGGCTCCGAGTTCCGGCTGCGCGGGAAGGGGGTGCCCAGCTTACGTGGCCATGGCCGCGGCGACCTCGTGGTCAGGATCGTAGTCGAGGTGCCTACGAGGCTCACCGTGAAGCAGCGCGAATTGCTCGAAGCCTACGCCGAGCTCGAAAACGGAGACGGCAGCCCTCTGGTCAAAAGCTTCTTTGAGAAGGTCAAGAGCCTCTTCGGCTGACCTCTCCCCCGAGCATCGGAGGGACTCGACGGGGCCTCCGCGCACTGGCTCAGCCGGACGTGACGAATCTCCCTACGTCGAGGTCACCGTCACAACCTCTCCAGCCGCCGCCGATCTCGTTTCCACACTGCTCTTCGAATCGGGAGCCACGGCGATAGCCGTCACGGAAGGGGCATGGCCTCGCCTCCGCACGCACCTTCCAGACGATCCTGCCCTTCGGGCTCATCTCGCGCGTGTAAGAAGATATCTGACCTCCCTCCGCTCATGTGGCTGTGACCCCGGTCCCGCGAAGGTCCGCACCCGGCGCGTATCCGATCGCGGTTGGGCCGTCCGGTGGAAGGAGTTCTTTCGACCGGTGCGGATCGGGAAGAGCCTGGTGATTCAACCTTCCTGGGAGCGCACTCCCGTGAAGGAGGGTGACATCATAGTGGAGCTTGACCCTGGAATGGCCTTTGGTACCGGGCAGCATGCCACGACAAGGATGTGCCTTGAGCTGCTCGAAGAGGCGTTCGAGCAGTTCAGAGTCCGTAGTTCAGGGTTCAGAGTTCATAGCCCTGACCTATCGGGCCGTAATCTGAAAACTACGAACTATGAACTACGAACTATGAACCGTCGTCCTACGGTGCTGGACCTCGGGACGGGCTCTGGGCTGCTGGCGATTGCCGCGCTCCGATTCGGTGCGGGGAGAGTCCTCGCCCTGGACACCGACGAAGTGGCCTGTCGGACTGCCTGGGAGAACATCAGACGCAACGGAGGGGACGGCCGGATCATCGTGAAGCACGGTTCGCTCGAGGCGGCTGGCAGACGGACATATGACGTGGTCCTTGCCAACCTGACGGCCGAACAGCTCATCAGCCTGGCCCCCCGCCTCACGCGGGTATTGCGGTCCAGGGGCCGACTGATCGCGTCGGGGATCCTGAGGCATCAGGAGCGGAAAGTGGCGGAGACGTTCCGAGGATGCGGCCTGGTTGTGGAACGGGTGCGGCGAGGCCGCGAATGGGTTGGTCTGATGTTTCGCCGAGCCGCGGCGTCTCCTCGTGGCGCACGCTGATGCGGCCAAAGTCACTCCACCGGTTCTGCGTGGAGCCGGCTCAGATCTCGGGCGGCCGGGTTCGCTTCTCCAGCGAGCAGACGCATCAGATCGTCCGGGTGTTGAGAATGCGTCTCGGAGACACCCTGGCTGTCTTCGACGGCACTGGCGCTGAACATGAGGCCGAACTGATCACGCTCGGCGACGGCGAGGCAACCGCGCGCCTCAAAGGGATCCGGGCGACCGTGCCGGAGCCCGCACTCCGGCTGACCCTCCTTCAGGGTCTGCCGAGGGCCGAGAAGATGGAGCTGATCGTCCAGAAGGCGACCGAGCTTGGAGTCTACAGGATCGTGCCCCTCCTTTGCGCGCGGAGTGTGTCCAAAGGCTCCGGTCGCCTGCCGAGGTGGCGAACCATCGCGCGGGAGGCTGCAGAGCAGTGCGGCCGAGCCGTCGTTCCGACGATCGGCGACCCGGTTCCTTTCACCGGCTTCTTTGCCGCTGAGCGGGGCGCTGCGCTTCGCGGGATCGCGCTGTGGGAAGATGAACAAAGGAGGAGTGTGAGGGAGGCATTGAAGCTCATGGTCCATGCCGAGCCCATGCACCTGCTCGTCGGGCCGGAGGGTGGCCTGGAACCGGACGAGGTGAGTCTGGCCGGAGATCGGGGGCTTGTCACTGCGTCGTTGGGCCGACGGACCTTGCGGACCGAGACCGCCACGCTGGTGGCGTTGGGCGTCATCCAGTACGAGTTGGGCGATCTAGGATTGTCCAGAGGGAGCTGAGCCGATGCTGGCCCAATCAACTTCTCCTAGCTGCGTTGCAGCCCCCCGGGACACTCCCTGCGACGTACCTGACACTGTACGCCTCGGTCGGCCCAGGGGGGCGCGCCTTGCTATGCTCGTTTCTTGGCCCAGCACAGTGCCCTCCAACGATAGCTGGTATCAATTGGAGGCGCACTAGTGGCAGGCCAATCGCTCTATCTCATCGACGGCAGCTCCTACCTGTTTAGGGCCTACCATGCGCTTCCGCCCCTCAGCAACAGCAAAGGTCTGCCAACCGGGGCCGTGTACGGGTTCACCAACATGCTCCTGAAGATCATCAGGGAAAAGCGTCCGGAGGCCCTGGTCGTGGTCTTCGATACGCCTGGGCCGACCGAACGGCATGAGCGGTTCGCCGACTACAAGGCCAATCGCGCCGAGATGCCGGACGAGCTGAGCCGGCAGCTCCCATACGTCCATCGCGTGGTGGAGGCGATGCGGATTCCGCTCCTCATGCAAACAGGCCAGGAGGCGGACGACCTGATCGGCTCGCTGGCGAGTCGGGCAGCGGCGGAGGGCCGTCGGGTGACCATCGTCAGTGCAGATAAGGACATGCTCCAACTGGTGAGCCCCACGATACAGGTCTATGATTCGATGAAAGAGAAGGTCTATGGGGAGCCAGAGGTCCTGGAGCGCTTCGGCGTGGCGCCCTGTCAGGTGGCGGAGGTGATGGGGCTGATGGGTGATCCGATCGACAACATTCCCGGGGTGCGCGGGATCGGGGAGAAGACCGCCAGGACCCTCATCCAACAGTTTGGGACCATCGAGGAGACGCTGGCTCGAATGTCCGAAGTGAAATCAGCGAAGGTCCGGGAGATTTTGAGGAGCCAGGTCGAGCAGGCCCGCCTCAGCCGGAGTTTGGCCGTGATCAGGACCGATCTTCCTCTGGGGCTGGACCTCGAACGGTCGAGGCTGCAGGAGCCTGATGCGGCTGCCCTGCAGGCCCTCTTTCGGGAGTTGGAGTTCACGGGCCTCCAGCGTGCCTTCACCCCTCCAGCCTCGTCCGGGTCGCTACGCTTGGTCGCCCTTGATCGCAAAGAGGAGGCCGATGAGGCCGTCAGGAACCTCTTGGCATCCAACGAGGTGGCCATCGCCGTCGTGGTGGGGGGCAGTAAGCGCGTCGGAGGGCGACTGCGAGGCCTTGCCTGCTATGTTGAGCCGGGCGTCGCGGCCTGCCTATTCGCTGGCCCGACGGCCCACACGGGGCTCCAGCGCCTGCGTCCCGTCTTGGCAGGC
>JACQEV010000235.1 GCA_016200385.1 Candidatus Methylomirabilota bacterium | reverse complement strand
GCCCCGGTCTCCGCATGCGGGGGCCGATTATCAGGCCCCGCGAGGGTCGGTCGTTCGGGCTTCCAACGCCGCTCGCGTGGCGTTGGCGGAGGAGCAATTCTTTGGCGGCAACTCGCTTGTGCTCGACCACGGTCTTGGCCTGTATACCGTCTATTTCCATCTCGAAAGGCTCCTCGTGAAAGCCGGTGACAGGGTGCACAAGGGCCAAGAGATCGGCCGGGTCGGGGCGACAGGACGGGCCACCGGGCCGCATCTGCATTTCGGTGTGCGCCTGCAAGGCGCCAGGGTCGATCCCGCCGCGCTGCTCCGACTTTCACTCCTTTAGCCGTTGTGTCAATGATTGACACGTTGGAGCGCCTTCCCTATGATCGGCCCATCGAACGGAAGTCGAACTACGAAGCGGATGGTCGCAACATCATTGTCCTGATACCTGATATCGGATGATCTGGAATAACTGGTGGTGCCATGAATGAAAGTCCTGAAACTCGGTCAAGCGAAGGAATCCGGAAGAGTCACGCGAGCCCTTTCAAGTCCGGCTTCATTGCGATCGTGGGCAGACCGAACGTCGGAAAATCGACCCTCATGAACCGCCTCCTGGGCCAGAAGGTCTCGATCGTTTCTCCCAGGCCCCAGACCACCAGAACCCGGATCGCGGGAATCAAGAGTCTGCCCGGAGCGCAAATGATCTTCCTGGATACGCCGGGGATCCACAAGGCAGGCGGTTACTTCCATCGGCTGATGGTGAAGTCAGCCATGAACACACTGGCGGAGGCGGACCTGATCCTCTGGATAGTGGAGGCAACGGACCCGCTCTCTGAGGACGACAAACACATCCTGGAGGCCCTCAAAGGGGTGAAGGCTCCGATTCTCCTCGCGATCAATAAGGTTGATCTCGTCGAGAAACAGCGGCTTCTCCCCGTGATCGACCGATTCCAGGCCCTCTTGCCGTTCGTCGATATCGTTCCGATCTCCGCCACCGAAGGCGACAATGTTGAGGTCCTTGAGTCCCTGTTGATCCAACACCTGCCCGAGGGGCAACCCCTCTATCCGCTCGATCAGCTTACCGACCAGCCCGAGCGGTTCATCATCGCCGAGCTGATTCGTGAGAAGATCTTCCACCTGGTCTATCAGGAGGTGCCCTATGCCGTGGCCGTCGAGGTGGAGCAGGTGAAGGCGCTGGAAGGGCGCGACCTCACCGATGTCGAGGCGACCATCTATGTCGAGAAGGACTCGCAGAAGGGGATCATCATCGGACGCGGCGGGGCGATGTTGAAGAAGATCGGGGAGCAGGCCAGGCCGGAGATCGAAATGTTACTTGGCACCCAGGTGTTCCTGAAGCTCTGGGTCAAGGTTCGCAGCGACTGGCAGAAGGACCACGAGGCACTGAAACGCCTCGGCTATCTTCAACCATAGTCTAGTTCCGAGTTTCGGATTCCGAGTTTCGAGTAGAGGGGGTTCTTTAACTCGGGACCCGACCCTCGAAACGCGAAACATGCCTCTACAAAGTACTGAAGCGATTGTCATCGGCGGGCACAACCTTGGCGAGGCGGATCGGATCATTCCGTTCTTTACGCGTCGATTGGGGAAAGTCCGTGCCGTCGCCAAAGGGGCAAGAAGGGTGCGCAGCCGATTCGGCGGGACGCTCGAGCTGTTTACGCTCGGACAACTCGTCTTTTTCGAGTGGCCCAATCGAACCTTACACGCGATCAATGAGTTCTCGGTCATTGAGCCGTTTTCCCCTCTCAAAGAAGAGCTGGGGCGGCTCAGCAGTGGCGCCTACCTCGTAGAGCTGGCAGGCGCGGCCGTGGAAGATGAAGAGCCCAACGAGGAGATCTTCATCCTCCTCCGAGATGCACTCACCTTGCTGGTTTCCCACGATGACCCGCGGCTCCTGCGGACCTTTGAAATACGCCTTCTTAGGATTGCCGGTTATCTCTTAGAACTGTATCGCTGTCTCATCTGTCGAACTGCTCTGAGGCAAACCGACGGGTTGGCGGTCAGCCCGTCCAGGGGTGGACTGGTTTGTCCAAATTGTCGACCTCGGGTGCAAGATAGTTTAGCTATCGCATCAGAACCAGTAAAATACCTGCGTCTTGTCCTCCCAGGGGCGCTGCGGGACTCCTTGGCCATCCCCCTCGCACCCCCTCACATTGGCGGTCTGGAAGAGATTCTAAAAGTCTGCATTGCCTACTTTTTGGGCAAGAATCTCCGCTCCGCTTCCTTCCTAAGCCGTTTTCAACGGGGCATTTGACCCCCTTTTTGCCTGTTTTTCCTTGACAGCAAAGGTACCTCTTGGTAGGGTGTAGCACGTTTGATTGATAAATCGGCCCGTTACACCCGGTGCGCGCTTTTCCCTCCTGCTGTTTTCACTTACGTAAAGGCTTGGTGATGAGACGACGAGCGAATTCTGCACTGACATTTCAGGAGTTGATCCTGGGACTCGAGAGATTTTTCGCCGACAAGGGCTGTGTCATCCAACAGCCCTACGACGTTGAAGTCGGCGCTGGGACGAGTAATCCCGCCACCTTCCTACGAGTCCTGGGACCTGAGCCCTGGAATGTCGCCTATGTCGAACCGTCCCGCCGCCCTACTGATGGGCGCTATGGGGACAATCCAAACCGTCTCCAACACTATTACCAGTATCAAGTGATCATGAAGCCATCTCCCGACAATATCCAGGAGGTCTACCTCGACAGCCTTCGCAGTGTCGGCATCAATCAGCTCAAGCATGACATCCGTTTCGTGGAGGACGATTGGGAATCGCCGACGCTTGGCGCATGGGGTCTGGGGTGGGAGGTCTGGCTGGACGGATTAGAGATCACCCAGTTCACCTACTTCCAGCAGGCCGGGGGGATTGACCTGAAACCGATCTCCGCCGAATTGACCTACGGGATCGAGCGGATCGCCATGTTCCTGCAAGGGGTGGATAGCGTCTACGACCTGACCTGGGTGAAGGGGGTCACCTACGGCGACGTGCATCACAAGGGGGAGGTGGAATGGTCGATCCATAACTTCGACGAAGCCGATGTCGCGTTACAGCTTCAACTATTCGACCAATACGAAAAGGAATCGCTCCGCCTCATTGGGAAGGGATTGGTGCTTCCGGCATATGACTACTGCCTGAAGTGCTCTCACACGTTTAATATTCTGGACGCCAGGGGCGCGATCGGGGTCACCGAGCGGACAAGCTTCATCGGTCGCGTCCGGAATCTCGCGCGCCGTTGCGCCGAAGCCTTCCTGAAACAGCGCGAGGAGATGGGCTTCCCGCTCATGAAGGCTTGGCACTCATAACGATTCCCACAAGAATACGATCCTATGACTAAAGAACTCGTATTTGAAATCGGGACAGAGGAGATCCCCTCAGGTTATATGACGCCGGCCCTGAGAGATCTCGAGGCGGAGGCTTGTCGCCTCTTCCAGGAGGAACGGATCGCCTTTTCGGGTGTGCGAACTCTGGGCACTCCGCGCCGCCTTGCCTTGTATGTCGAGCAACTGGAAGAGACTCAATCTGATCGGGTCCGCGAGGTGGTCGGTCCGGCGAAGGCGGTGGCCTACGATCAGGAGGGGCACCCGACCAAGGCCGCCATCGGCTTCGCCAGGGCGCAGGGCCTCCCTGTCGAGACACTGCAAGTCAGAGCTCTTGATCGTGGGGAGTATGTCGTCGCCGCCATCGAAGAGCGAGGCGCTCATCTGGACGAGCTACTTCCGATCCTCTTGCCCAGACTGGTCGCCTCCCTTTCCTTCCCGAAGTTCATGCGCTGGGGGCAAGGCAGCTTTCGCTTCGTCCGGCCGATCCGGTGGCTCCTGGCCCTCTACGGCGGTCGAATGATCCCCTTCGAAATCGATGGGGTCAAGAGCGGAAACAAGACGTACGGTCACCGGTTTCTGAGCCGTGGCCAGATCCGTGTTCGAAGCTTCCAAGACTATATGGAAAAGCTGGAAGAACGATATGTCATCGTGGATCAGTCACGCCGCCGGGACCTGGTGGTGAAGCTGGCCGAAGAGGCCGCCGCCGAGGTGGGCGGGAAACCGGTCCTCGACGACGATCTGGTGGAAGGTGTGACGTACCTGGTTGAATATCCCAACGTGGTGTGTGGCGGCTTCGAGCTAGAATACCTCTCGCTGCCCCGGGACGTGATCATGACCCCGATGCGGAAGCACCAGCGCTATTTCCCGGTGGTCGATCACGCCGGCCAGCTCCTTCCCCACTTCGTGGCGATCTCCAACATGAAGGCCAAGGAGATGGATGTCATCCGTGTGGGGAACGAGCGAGTGTTGAGGGCGCGGCTGAAGGACGCCGATTTCTTTTTCAAAGAGGATCGGAAAATCCCGCTT
>JACQEV010000241.1 GCA_016200385.1 Candidatus Methylomirabilota bacterium | reverse complement strand
GTATGCCGGCATTCCGCTCACACATCGCAATTATGCCTCAACGGTCGCGTTCCTGACGGGTCACGAGGACCCATTGAAGGACAGCTCCGCGATCGCTTGGGACAAGGTTGCGACCGGCATTGGGACCTTGGTGTTCTTGATGGGTGTTGGCCATCTGCCGAATATCGTTGAGAAGCTGATCAAGCATGGCCGGCCCAGCGAGACACCTGCGGCTGTTATCCAATGGGGCACCAAGCCCGAGCAGCAGACAGTGAGCGGGACACTCGAAACCATCGTAGCCCTCGCCGAGGCGCGGGGGTTGGGGCCTCCAGCGATCCTTGTTGTCGGCGATGTCGTGCGGCTTCGAGAGCAGTTGGCGTGGTTCGAGCGGCAGCCGCTATTCGGGAAGCGGATCCTGGTCACCAGGGCACGCGAGCAGGCGGACGGCTTCGCTGAGCTGCTGGAAGCGGAGGGTGCGGAGGTGGTGCAGTTTCCCCTCATCACGTTCGCGCCGCCCCACACCTGGAAACCGCTTGACCAAGCTATCGAGCAGCTTGAGACCTACCGTTGGGTCATCTTCACCAGTGCAAACGGGGTGGACGCGTTCTTCCTTCGCTTGCGGGCGCTCCGGCAGGACGCCAGGCGCTTGGGAGCAGCCAAGATCTGCGCCATCGGCCCGGCGACGGCAGAAGCCCTGGAGAAACACTCGATCATTCCCGACGCTGTCCCAAGGGAGTTCCGAGCAGAGGGGATCATCGAGGCGTTCGCGCACCACGATCTTCAGGGCGCCAGAATACTCTTGCCTAGGGCTGAGGTCGCCAGGGATCTCTTGCCGAGAGAGCTCGAAAAGCGAGGCGCGACGATCGACATGGTCCCCGCCTACAGGACGGTGAAAGCCACCTCCGACGGCGAGCTGTTGAAGCCGCTATTCCAGGAGCGGAAGATCGACCTCGTGACCTTCACCAGCTCCTCCACCGTTACCCACTTCGTCGAGTTGCTGCAGGAGGAAGATCTCAAGGCGCTCCTCGAAGGTGTGCAGGTCGCCTGCATCGGCCCCATCACAAGGGAGACGGCGGAACGTTTCGGCCTCATCGTCGATATCATGCCGGAGCAGTACACCATCCCCGGACTGGTTCAGTCCATCCTTGACTACTATGCTGCGCCGTCATGAACGCGCTGACCGTTGTCCAAATTGGTGAGTGGCACGGTACTTGCTGGGCCTTTATCGTGAAACGTGTTCGTCTTTTTTTTTGGCCACGGTTGTTCAAATTGTGAACACGCGTTTTCCACCACTGTTGGTGAAAGGCGGAGGAAGGCCCGGAAATGAGAGCGGACCACCTGCGAGACCTTCGGCTGCTGAGTGAGATCGAAACCAGCGAGGCCGTGACCCAACGGGGACTGTCGAAGAGACTGGACATTGCGCTCGGACTGACGAACCTGTACCTGAAACGCCTTGTGAAGAAGGGGTACGTCAAGGTCGTCAACATACAAAAGAATCGCATCCGCTACCTGATCACCCCACAAGGCATCGCGGAAAAATCCCGCCTGACTTACGAATACTTGCAGTACTCGCTGCAGCTCTATCAGCGGGCTCGCGCCATCCTACGCGCTCGGTTCTACGCACTGGCTGCTCAGGGCCGGAAGCGGATGGTGTTCTACGGCGTGGGCGAGGCCGCCGAACTGGCGTATCTCTGCGCGCGTGAGATAGACCTTGAGCTCGTCGGTGTCGTGGACGCGGACCATGCCGGAAGCCGCTTCCTTGATCATACGGTCCTTGACCCCAGCATGCTGCCGAAGTTGGAGTACGATTGCGTTGTAGTCACCAGCTTTGGCGATGGCGAGGCTTCCCGGCGGCGACTTGAGGAGCTGGGGATTCCGGGCGACGCGGTCGTCACCCTGAAGGTGTGAGGAAGGATGGGTGTTGCTGGGGCGCGCTTGCGCTTCGTCCGACGTTCTAAAGAACCTTCGCGTGGCTGCTGGATTTACCTACTCGCAAAAGGAGACTATCGGTGGGCCAAGCCACTGGCGCTCGCTTGCCTACTAAGGCATGTCACATGGGTATCGTGAACGAGGATCGGCCGGACATGCTTACGACCTCAATGGAAACGTTTACGGTCCGGCTCGTGATGGCGGCGCTGGGGGTGGGGATAAGCATTCTCATTGCGCGGACACTTGGGCCCGAAGGACGAGGGGCGTATGTATACCCGGTGGTGCTGGCCAGCATGCTCATCACGACTTTGCACGCGAGCCTCGAGCAAGCAAACGTCCACCTGTTCAGTGGCCAACGGTACTCACTGGCTGATCTCGCAGCCAACAGCGGGTTCGTGGCATCCGTCGCGGCGGGGATCAGCCTGCTGGTCACAGTGGTCTCGCTAGGCATTCGGCCAGCCGGCGTTGGTGGCGTGCCACCGGCTGTATTGCTGGCTGCCCTGATGGTGGTCCCCTTCAATGTTCACCAAATCCATCTAACAGGTCTGCTCCAAATCACGCACCGCATGCGCGCCGTGAACCGAGTGGCGCTCGTCTCGGCGAGCGTCCAGGCGTGCGCGATCGGGATCTTCGCCATGGTCGGTAGGCTCACCGTCCTCGCGGTCGTCTCGATCGCGTCCGGAGTGGGGGCCCTCCACTGGGCCCTGACGGCGCGGGCGCTGGGGGAACCGACCTTGCTACTTCCTCGTTGCATCCCGGAATTGCTCCGTCGATCACTGCGATTCGGGTTGAGTTTGCATCTCGGGCTGGTAATGGTGTTTCTCCAACTCCGAGCTGATGTGTTCCTGCTTGAGCGCTTCTCAGGGCTTGCGGCGGTTGGACTCTACACCCTGGCCGTCGTGGCAGCAGAATCCATCTGGATGATAACGGACGCAGTGGCGGTGGCCTGCTTGCCTCATCAGGTGGAGAGCTCCGCGGCCGAGTCAGGCCGCATCACGCTCCGCGCTTGCCGCTTCAATTTCTTCCTGGCCCTTCTTGCGGGGGCGAGTCTGGCCCTGGTCTCCTATCCTGCTGTGCGACTTGCCTACGGGGTACCCTTCCTTCCCGCGATTCCCGCACTCCTCGCCCTCTTGCCCGGCGTGGTCTGCTACAGCGTTCAGCGGGTCTGCGGGGCTTACCTCTTGCGTCTGAATCATCCGCTACGCATGTCCGGCATCTTGGGAGGAGCCGTCATCTTGAACATCGCTCTGAATCTCGTGTGGATTCCTCGATGGGGAATCGTGGGCGCCGCACTGGCCTCGACGGCATCCTACGCCCTCAGCGCCGCGCTGTTCCTGACCTGGGCAGTCCGTGTGAGCGGCCTAAGGTTGTGGGAGGCCATAGCGTGGGTGCCGGAGGACACCCGCACGCTCCGCCGTGCTTTGAAGATTGGCCCATGGGGCTGGTTCCGGCGTGGGAGACAGGAGTACACTTTTCCCAGAGCCTGAACCCCATGTGGATGATCTGCCTGTGTATCTTGTATGTTCGCGGTGACAAGGGGTGGGGCGGGCCGTTCTATGGGGCGTCGTACTTCAACACTGCAGACGCCGGGAGGCTTCTGAATGCGCTTGCTGCGCAGTTCTTCTGGGCATGAAAGGATGTGGCAGCTTCCTCAGGTGGTGAGAAGACTTGGTAAGGTGGGGTCGGGGCAGGCGGCGGCCGATGAGGCGTTGACTGCTCTCACACGCAAGGGGCGGCAGCGGCATGGCATGCCGTTTGACAGGCTGGTTCAATTGCTGGCATGTCCGGCGTGTTGGGGATCGCTGGAGATCAACCCCGCGGGGGCAGCCCTCGCTTGTCTCGGATGTGGGGCGGCATATTCCACGGCTGGAGGAGTTCCGGTTATGCTGACCGAAAGCTCGCGGGCACTGCTGGCCGCGGGATGCGATCCCGACCCCACTGCAGGACGGCCGCAGCGCTGGTGGAGCGTCTGGTTCAGGAGGTTCCTGCAAGCGGCCTCGCCCGGTGGGACGTCATACGATCCGGATCAGGACAGACGCATCCGCGCAATGATCCAGAACTTGGGGGGCGAGGCAGCAATTCTGGATCTGGGATCGGGTAGCCGGTGGTGGGGTCCGACTGTGATCCCGATGGACATCGACAAGTATCCGCACGTAGGGCTTATGGGTGACGGTCACCGCCTCCCCTTCGGCGACGGCGTCCTGGATGGTGTGATCTGCACGGGAGTTCTGGAACATGTTAACGATGCAGAGGCCGTAACGCGCGAGATCTGGAGAGTTCTTCGCACGGGAGGCCTGATATACATCGCCGTGCCGTTCATCCAGGGTTACCACCCGGCCAGTGGAACGCACCAGGATTTCCGACGGCTGACTCATGTCGGCCTGCAGGAACTTCTTTCGGCGTTCCAGCGGCTTGATTCCGGCGTATCCGGGGGGCCTAGCTCTTCTGTCGCATGGATCCTGCGGGAGTACTTGGCCCTGCTTTTCTTTGACCGTGGACGCGGCTACTCGCTGGCCTACATGGTAGCAGGGTGGTTTACCTGGTGGATCCGCTATTTGGATCGGTTCTTGACACGGCGGGAGAAAGCACACCGGATCGCATGCGGTTTCTACTTCATGGGCCGAAAGCCCCATTCCTAAGGGCACGACGCATGAGGGTTTGTTTGGTCATTTCGCGCTTCTTCCCCGAGGTGGGTGGGGCAGAGCGGCAAGCCCATGCGCTGGCAAGGATGCTGCTCGCTCGCGGCCATCAGGTGATGGTGCTCACCAGGCAACTGGGCGGCTTGCCCAAACAGGAGATCGTGGACGGGATACCAGTCATCCGCGCCATCCGGACGGTCGACTTGGGCCCCTTGTTCGGACTGACGTACGTCATTAGCGTGGCCCGATTCCTCTTCGCCCATCGACATGACTTCGATGTGATCCACGTCACGCACCTCTACCTGGATGCTTTTGCGGCAGTCCTCACCCGTTCACTTCACGGTCTGCCCGTCGTGGTGCGCCCTGCGTGTGCCGGCTATTACGGAGATCTGGCGCGGCTGAGGCGGTTCCGGGTGTGGCCGCTGCTCTCGGGCTTTGACGGTCTCACCATCAGTGGAGTAGTCCGAACAATTGCGCGGGCCGATGCCTTCATTGGCAACAGCAACGAGCTGTGTGAGGAGCTGATAGAAGCCGGCTTCTCTGCGAAACGAATCATGCGGATTCCCAACGGGGTGGACCTGAACCACTTTAGTCCCGACCCTGCGGCGCGATCGTTTGAGGCACGACGACGGCTAGGACTGCCGCCCGGGTTGCTAATGGCTTTCGCCGGACGCCTGGATCCGCAGAAGGGATTGCACGCGCTGCTGGAGGCGGTGCAGCCACTGTTGGCAGGGCCTCAAGGCGCCCGGTTGCTCGTCATGGGGGATGGTCCTCTGCGGGCTGAGTTACAGCTGTCCGCCCGACACGTCGGCTTGTCGGATCGCATCCTGTTCCTCGGCCTAGTGAAGGACGTCGCACCCTACCTACGGGCGTGCGACATCTTCGTCCTTCCCTCGGTGGGTGAAGGCATGCCCAACGCCCTTCTGGAAGCGATGGCGACGGGATTGCCGTGCGTCGCCTCCCGGATCGGCGGATGCATAGACATCGTGACTCATGGGAAGGATGGGTTGCTTGTGGATCCCGACAATCCCGTTGCCTTGCGTGAGGCCACATGTCGACTGTTGGCCTCCCCTGAGCTCCGTGCGCGGTTAGGGCGGGCGGCGCGGGAGAGCGTCGGTTCCCGCTTCTCTTTGGAGCGGATGACCGACCAATACGAAGAGTGCTTCCGGAGTTGCCGAAACGGTTTCCGCAGCCGCTAATCTGCCCGGCACGAACTATTAGGCCGGTGACCGCTGGCCAGGGCGCCGGCGGTTCCGCTTGTGTTCTGTTTGTGATCGGGACACTGAACGTCCGCGGCGAGGGCCCCAGCCGTTGGCAGTGGCTGGATGCCTCGACCGCGATGTCAGAGGGCCAGAGCCGATGGGGACGAATGAGGATTTACGGAAGGCCCATGATGCGAGATGCGGACGGTTAATAAGATCTTATACATCATCGGCTCCTTGGACATCGGGGGATCAGAGCAGCAGCTTATAAAGCTGGCCGTGGGCCTGGACCGTTCCAGGTTTAATCCCGTCGTCTGCTGCCTTTCCAAACATGGTGCCTTGCGAGACGAGCTGACGAAGCATGGGGTGAGAGTGGAGATCGTGAGCTTTCGGGGCCTTTCCTTCTTCCGCCATCTTCCTCGGGTTCTCCTTCAACTCGGCCGGCTCGTTCTGTTTATCAAACGTGAGCGGCCGGACATCATCCATTGCATTCTCTTCTGGGCCTACATCATCGGTACCTATGCGGCGAAGATGGCAGGGGTACCCATTGTCATTGCCAGCCGGCGGGGGCTCGGACACTTCAAGGCCAATAAGCCGCACGATCTTTTCCTTGAACGGCTTGCTAATCAGATGACGGACCTGATCGTGGCGAATTCAGAAGCGGTGAAAGAAGATGTGATCCGCGAGGAGAAGGTTGAGCCTTCCAGGATCAGGGTGATCCACAACGGGGTTGATCTTTCCCTATACGATGTCCAGCCTGAAACGGCTCTCAGGACCTCGCTGGGGATCCCGGAGCGAGCAAGGGTCATCGGTGTCGTCGCGAACCTCATCCACTACAAGGGGCATGGCTTCTTTCTCAGGGCCTGCCAGGAAATCAAGCGGAAGCATCCCGCGACCAAGTTCCTGTTGATCGGTGAGGGGCCTCTCCGAGGAGAGCTCATGGCTCTCGCCAAGGGACTCGAGCTCGAAAGCGATGTGCTGTTTCTTGGGAGTCGGCCGGATGTCCCGCGGCTTCTCGCGCTCATGGACGTGGTCGTGCTTCCGTCCCTTGAAGAAGGATTCCCCAACGCGGTCTTGGAGGCCATGGCGGCGAGGAAGCCAGTCGTGGCAAGTCGGGTGGGTGGGGTCCCCGAGGCAGTCGTCCACGGAGAGACCGGAATCCTCGTCCCGCCGAAGGACCCGGCAGCCCTGGCCGAGGCCATCCGTTGGCTTTTGGAGCATCCTGTTGAGGCTGCGAGATTCGGGGAGGCTGGGCGCCATCGCGTGGCTGAGCGTTTTGATCTCTCAACCATGGTTCTGCAGTACGAGGTCGTGTACGAGCGCCTCGTTGGTGAGAAGTGTTCCGACAACGTGAGCAAGAAGCATGCGTCAGGAGGGACCATTTCATGAGCCCACCCCCGCCGCCAGAGGCCAGCGGCCGGCCCTGGTTGGGTTTGTATGGTTTAATTTAGTGATGAGTCTCCCTGTGTCAAGCCTGGCCCGGACGATGTTCACGCGAGTAAGCAGGAATTGGGCGACTGAGAAAGGTCGCCTCGTCAATTTAGCCATGTTCGCGATTCTGGCCTTTGCTCTACTTCTCCGATCCGAGAGGCTCGTCGCCGTCATCGATCAGCCACTCGATCCGGATGTCACGACCGTCTCTCAGATAGCTTATGAAATGCGCCATCCCTACGACCCACCGTTTCGCGAACCGC
>JACQEV010000240.1 GCA_016200385.1 Candidatus Methylomirabilota bacterium | reverse complement strand
CTATGGATCACGTCCTTTGACTTGAGGTGGACAATGATGACCTTGTTGACCGGCACATGGACCTCGTTCTCCATTTCCAGGTCATCCTCGGTTCCGAGTTTTCCGTCCGGGCCGGGATACGTCACTTCCCAGTTGAATTGCTTCGCCGTCACCTGGACGTGGACATCGGCAGGCGGCATATGGCCTTTGATGTTCCCCCACGTCGCCTGGCTCATGAACGATAGCACGACCAGGATGACGGCTGGCACGATGGTCCAGATGATTTCAAGCGTGGTATTCCCGTGCGTGTATCTGGCGGGCCGGCCCTCCTGGTGACGGTAAAGGATGAGGAAGGCCACCATGGCTACTGCGACCAAGAGGAACGCTGCGCCGGTGATGTAGTAGATAAGGTAGAAGAGGCGGTCGATATCTTTCCCGTAGGTCGATACGTTCTCCGGAAGCCAACTCATCATGAGGATCTAGCCTCTCAAAGGTGTCCCGAGCTTAAGTTGCCTGAAGACATGCGATGGAGTACTCCGCCTTTTCTATTGAGCGGTCGCCGCTGCCTGAAAGAACCGGGGAGGTAAAGGCGGACGGACGCGCAGGACCTTGGGCCGCCGATTGCGCCTTCTCCCGTTCGGAATCCGCAGGAGTCTAGCCGAGCGACGGGACTAAGTCAATCGCAAAAATGCCCGCCCCTTGCATTTGGTTCACAGTTGACAGTGCATAGTTCACAGACTGAACTGTTATCGCCCGTCAACCGTCAACCGTCAACCGTGAACTCCCCCCCTACACAGGCAGCTACTTCTTGGCGAGTTCGATATGGAGCTTGGTGTCCTCTTTCGGCTTGACGGTCACCTCTTTTGCCGACTTACCCAACGTCTCATGCCAGACCTCTAACTTATACTGCCCCGGTGGGACGTCCTTCAAGGTGAACTCCCCCTTCTCGTCGGTGACCGCCACATACGGATGGTCGGACACCACGATCCAGCCAAGCATCCAACCATGCGCATCGCAGGTCACCTTGATTGTCTCTGGCTTTTTGAAATCCGCGGTCAGCACCTTTTTGAATTTCGGCTGGGCCTTGTTGAAGGCCGGGTTCGCGGTGCTGTAGGTATGAATGTTATGCAGGATCCCGTCACTGTTTAAGATATCCACCGTCGCGCCCGCCGGGACCACCAAGACATGTGGCTTGTAGACACAGCCGTTTTGATCCAGCGTCGCCTTCGCGGTTGCCCACTTCTTCCCCTTTTTCACGTCGGTCAGACTCACTACAGCATTTTCAATACCCTTGTTCGGCCCGACGATGAGATCCCAGCTTAGGTGTTTCTCCTTTCCACAGATTTCCTTGTCCTTGGTCACCTGGATCTCTTTCCTCGCGGGCGGCGCCCCGGCGAGTTTGATCGAGCCGGAGATCGTCCCCCCGTCTTTTACCTCGCCCCCTTCATAGGCTGTGGCCTGAGTGGCAATCCCGAGGATGAGGCCTGCCGCCGCTGCGACTGCTAACGTTTTCCGGATCGTGTTCATGGCTTCACTGCCTCCTTTGGTAGTGTGTGACACTGTTTCTTAAAACCCCGCTCATTGGACGGAAAACACCGATCAGCCCCCACCCAATCGCATCAGGTATTCCGTGATCGCCTGGATCTGACGGTCCTCCTTTCCTCCGAGGATATCCTCGGGACCGCCAGGGTAGTAGCTGGGCATCTTGGTCCCAGGCTGGATCTTCTGCGGGTCCTTCAGCCACTTGGCGATCCAAATGGGTCGCAAGCGCCGCTTCGCAAGGTTGAGATCCGGGGCCCAACTGTCCGGAGGGCCCTCGGGCTTTTTGTCGCCTTGCTGGTGGCAACTGAAGCAGTCAAAGTAGTCCTTCGACATCAGCAGCCGACCGGCCCTTATGAGTTCCGGCCCCGGTTCATCCAGCAAGACATACTCATATGGGAATCGCTGCTTCCCCAAGGCGGCGAAATAATCGGTCAGGGTCGTGGCCTCGTCGATGCTGAGGCCGAAGGCCGGCATCCGGACATCGAGCCATGGTCTGAGCGGTGTCGGTCGCCCAAGGAATTGATAGAGCCATGTGGCCTGGACCTTCTCCCCCTCATGCATCGTCCCCATCTCGAGGGGCGGCGGGATTCTGGTCTTATCGGTGTAGAAGGCGGCAATTGCCCCGCCCTGCCCTTCGATCACGTGGCATCCGTTGCAGTTGTACCGTTTCACAAGTGTTCGCCCGTTCTGAATAGCAAGCTCCTCAGGAGAAAGGCTCCGCTGGAACTGGGGTTGGACCCGCTGGGTGTTCAAACTCTTCAGAAAGACTCTCAGCGTTTTCACCTGTTCGTCGGTGAAGCCAAAGTTCGGCATCAACTGCTCCACCCGTTCGGTCGCATAGATCTGCGGATTCTTCAGCTTCCAGAAGGTGTAGTCCTCCCAGGTCTGCTTCACCTGGACCGCCTCGCCGAAGAACAGCTCGAGCAATCGCTTCTGCCCGAAGTTGCTGAGATCGGGCGCGATCTTTTCCGACGTTTCAAACCCTTTGATGTCGTGGCAGCCAAAACAGCCCCGCTTTCGGATCAGACGTTCGCCCGCCGCGATCCGTTCCGGCTTCCTGATCTCCTGTTCCAAGCGAGGAATCGGGCGTTTGGTTCCCAGGGTCATCAGGAACGCGGTGACCGCCCTGGCCTCGTCGTCGGAGAGGCGCAGGCTGGGCATCCGGGTCGTCGGGCGGAAGTGCTTTGGATTCCTGACCCAGGCGAAGAGCCAGTCTGCGTTCACTTTGCTGGCTATTCTCGAAAGGTCCGGCGCAAAATCTTGATTCTCTGGTGAGGGGGGCGGTGCGGCCATCCTGGCTCTCGCGGGTTTTGCTGCGGGCGGCTGTTTCTCTTGCTTCTCTGCCCTGGTTGGCTTCTGTTTCTCCGCTGCCTGTTCGCTCTCCGGAGTCGCTTCAACCGATGACGCTGCTGACGGGACGATGGGAGCCACTGAAGCCGAGACCTTCGCTTCCATACCGGCGATCCGGTGGCAGCCGAGACAGCCGACCTTGCCCACAATGTCTCTGCCCCGTTCACTCGAGGCACCGCCCTTGAACGCGCCCTGCAACTCCGGCATCGGCTGGGAAGCGCTGAGAAGATACGCGGCGATGCTCGACGCGTCTTCATCTGAAAGCCCGAAACTCGGCATCCTCGTCTTGGGGAGATACCCCTTCGGATCCTTGACCCACCGGAACAGCCAGCTCGGATCGACCTTATTGGCAACCCGTGTCAGATCAGGCCCCACCTTCTGCACCTTCTCAAAACCCGGCAGGTTGTGGCACCCGAAACAGCCGAGTTCCTCCACCATCTGCCGGCCCTGTGAGTAGACGGGCGCCAGCGGAAGCTCCTTTTCCTCGGCGTGGCATTTTCGACAGCCGGCCTGCACGAAGTCGCCGCGCAGCAGTGGTCGCTCAAAGTGATGGCCCTCGCCATGGGCTGCATCTACCTCCAGGGCTGGCCCCTGTCCCTGATGGCAGGACGTGCAGCCGAAGCGGGTGAGGGAATGGTTCCCGAACAGGACCTCACGGTGTGGATGGATGCGGAAGGGTTGCTTCGCCTCCTCAAAACCGGCGCGATCGATCCCGAGGTGGCAGGTGGTGCAGCGATCCACGGTCAGGATCGGTTCCTTGAATTCGTTGATCGCCACGCCCTCTACCACAACCTGCTTCACCTCGGGAGAGCGCCCCTTGATCAACGCCAGCCGGCGCTCAAGCGCGGTGACCGGGCCAGTCAGCCCTTCACGCTTGGCCTCGATGGCATCGACATCGGCCTGGAACCGCTTCAGTTCAGCCTGAGCCTCCTCCACCCGCGCGTTCAGCGCATCCACCTTCGGCGTCATATCGCGTAACTGCTTTTCAATCGGGGCTACCTTGCCCCTAGGCCCTTGTGTGTCCTTCTTCTCGTAGATCGCGTGATCCACCCAATAGAGGGCCTCATCCAGTTCGCTTTTGATGAACTGGGCCTTCGTGCTCGCGTCGTCATACTCAGCCTCCCGTTGTGCCAGGACCTGCTGGGCCTTCTGATAGTCAGGTCCGGCCATACGCGCCTGCGCTGCCTTCAGGTCCTCTCGCAGCTTGGCGATGGCGGCCTGAACGTCAGGCCGTTCAAGCTTGGTCTTCTCCCTGGCGAGTTCCTGGGAGACTTGCTGATACTCCACGCGGTTGAACTCGAGCTGGTACTCTTTCCATGGGCGCCGGGTCGCCTCTTCGTTCCAGACTGCCCAGCCGGTTACCACAACGAAGAGCATGCTGCAGATGAAGAAGACAATCCGCAGGGATTGTTCTTCAGCCAGCTTACGGGCGCGCCGCCGTGTCCACCACTGCACCAGGGAACCTCAACCGAAGGGTCAAATGTTGAACCAGGGGGTCACCCAGACATACTTGATGTTGAACGCCAATCGGAGGACGACCTTGAGCGGGAGGCCCATCATGGTCAGGAAGAGGAACGCCACGATCCCGTAGCGCACTGGGCCCAACTGACGAATGGCCTCGCTCCTGTCCCGTCCCCAATAGTAGAAGATGACCGCCGTGCTGAAATAGAGAACGATCAACACTAAACCGATCACCTCGACCTCCCCGATCTTGGGGTTCCCCATCCACTTGAACGGACCCCAGGCAGGAAGATCGACGTTTGTCAGCGCAATAACCATGTGGGGATCCCACGTTTCCCACGGCCAAAAAAGGTTCCACCCCGGACCTCTGAAGAAGACGCCGGTGATGATTAGCGAGACCCACAGAAAGATGAATCCGAAGAGGAAGGTGGCAATGGCGAATGGCCGCTCTTTGAAGGTATAGTAGCCGTTCCCCTTGGGATTGATATCGATGTACGGGAGGACCATGAGCCCCACAATGATCAGGCTGGGCAGAACCACGCCGGCGAACCAGGGGTCGAAATAGACCAGCATCTCCTGTAGCCCGAGGAAATACCATGGGGCTTTGCTGGGGTTGGGGGTCTGCGTCGGATTGGCCGGCTCCTCCAGGGGGGCGTTAATGGTGATCGACCAGACAGTCAGAATCACCATCACGATGATCGAGCAGATGAACTCGTTGCGGACGAGGTAGGGCCAGACGTGGACCCTATCGGCCACAGCAGGTTCGGGCGCTCCTGCACGACGGCCAGCCGGCTTCGCCGCCGCTGCGCTCTCTCTTGCTTCAGCCATTGCTATCGCTCAGACCTTGCACGCATACTCCAGCAACTGGCAGATGACCTGGCCTCGCAAGGCGCTGCACCTGCCCGACCCAGGGCACCCTTATAAGGGGCCTGAGATCCCCCCGTCTTTCCTGATCCTCCAGAAATGCACAATCATCAGGAGGCTGGCCAGGATGGGGAGAAAGATGCAATGAAGGACATAGAACCTGAGGAGGGTGGGAGGT
>JACQEV010000016.1 GCA_016200385.1 Candidatus Methylomirabilota bacterium | reverse complement strand
ATATGCCGGACCAAACTTGGATCAGGATGGCACTGAAGTCGCTGAGCGAATACTTTGCTCACCCCAATGTTTTCTATTTTTCACCACATGTAGTACAGGACGAATCAGCCGGTGATGCCAAGCTTCAATTCAGCGATTTCGATTTTACCGATGAACGCTTCCGTGAACTTCTAATTTTATTCTCTGATGGATGTCTTACGGTTTATCGTCTTTACCGCAAGATACTAGAAAAGAGGCTAGAGGCTTACATCACTTCTAGTGAGCCTGCGTATCAGCAACTTAGACAGCTACATCGTCAGCTCAGAATAGAGAAAAGATGGATCTCGCTCGGGATGCGTCAGACCGAGCCGAATCCCTGGTTGTCCGTAGAGGAACGCTACCCGGTTGGGACCCGGGTTGAAGGGACGATCCGGAACCTCACCGACTTCGGTGCCTTCGTCGAACTTGAGGAGGGGATCGACGGGTTGATTCACGTCTCCGACATGTCCTGGACCAAGCGGGTCAGCCACCCCTCGGAGGTCTTGAAGCGAGGGGACAAGGTTGAGGCCATTGTCTTGCACGTGGATAAGACCAACCGTCGAATCTCCCTTGGGCTCAAGCAGAGTCAGCCGGACCCCTGGCAATCAATTGTCCCGGACAAGTATCGTGTTGGGATGGACGTGAAAGCCAAGGTGGTCCGTCTCACCGACTTCGGCGCCTTCGTCGAATTGGAAGATGGGGTAGAGGGGCTCCTGCACATCTCGGAGTTGAGCCATGAACGAGTGGCCAAGCCGGAGGACGTCGTCCCCGTGGGCAGCGAGCTCACGCTCAAAATCATCAAGCTGGATGCGGACGAGCGCAAGCTCGGGCTGAGTCTGCGGGCGTACTTGGACGGCCAGGGGGAGGAAGGCAGCAACGCCGACTCAGCCTCACAACACTGGCGCCAGCAGGACCAACAGGACGAATAACCCTCGGCGAAAGGTCGAGAAGCGGCGATTAAACGGACCTTGCTGGCGGTGGGTCTGGTGTTTCTTTTGGGGCTGTCGGTCCTGCCTGGGGAGAGGTAAAAGCCCTTCCTGATAATCCATTTCAAATAGGCGGCAATGTGGGGATAGCCCAGGAGCGAAACGCTGAGAACGTGCTGACCCTGCACGGAGACCGGAACCTCGTCCAACCCTACCGGAAGAACTCCGAGGCACACAAGCGCCACTCCGACCAGTACGCGGGGCGATGATCCATGTGCGGACGGTTCTCCCTCGCGGCGAATCTGACCACCGTTGCTCAGCGCTTCGGCGTGCCGACCCCTACAGCGGAGTCGGCGGTGTGGGTCCCAAGCTAAAACATCGCCCCCACTCAGACCGTGATCGTGGTCGGGGACGACGGCACACGTTCCCTCACCGAGATGCGGTGGGGTCTCATTCCATCCTGGGCGAAGGACCCAACCATTGGCAACCGGATGATGAATGCGCGGGGCCGAGACGGTAGCCACGAAGCCCGCTTTCCGCGTGGCTCTGCGAAGGCGCCGCTGTCTGGTGGTGGCCGACGGCTTCTACGAGTGGCAGCAGACCGGTCGGACCAAGCAGCCGGTGTATATCGTCCTCAAAAACCGGGAGCCGTTCGGGTTCGCTGGGCTGTGGGATAGCTGGACCGCGCCCGATGGTGAAGAGGTCCGCAGTTGTACGATCATTACGTGCGAAGCTAATGAGGTGTTGAAGCCGATCCATGACCGCATGCCCGTGATCCTGACACGGGAGGCTGAGGAGGTGTGGCTTGATCCCGAAATCCAGGCCCCAACCGCGCTACTCCCTCTCCTCACCTCCTATCCTGCGCAGGACATGGAGGCGTATCCGTTGAGTAAAAGGGTGAACTACCCGGCGCATGATGGGCCGGAGTGTGTGCTCCCTCTGCGATAGCGGACATTCTGCACTGCATTCCACCTCCCACTAGTTCCTCGTCTTCCTCCCGGTCCTCCTGCGGAGGCATCATGGCCTTACGATCGCCCATCGACTCCTTGACGGCGACGGTCCCCCGTGATAGAAGCGAGGCACCGTAGGAGATCTCACCGGCCCCTAAGACCCCTGAAGAGTGCAGGTACTGAGGACTGGTTATGCCATCGTGCAAGCATTATGGAATATGCGGGCTGACTGATGAGGCTGATCCATCGGCAGGCATGTGCATCCTACACTCCAAAGCCTCTGGAAAGGATAAACAAGCGTTCGCCGAGGCTCTGAGGACCCACCGAACGCAAGGGGGAAATAATTTCAGCAATATAGTTTTTCCTGAAGAGATTGACTTCAGCAATACCGAGTTTGATGAGGATGCAAATTTCAGCGGCGCAATGTTCAACGGAACTGCCCATTTCACCGGAGCCAGCTTTCAAAAAAACGCTTCCTTTTGGGGTGCCACGTTTGACAAAGAGGCCCTCTTCAGCCAAACCAGATTCGGACAGGACGCCATTTTCAACCATGTTAAGTTCTTAGGCGGGGCGGACTTTAGCTCGTTATTTAGTGGGTCGGTGTCCTTCAACGGGTGCTCATTTAGGGGGAGAACCTATTTTGGTCCCTACTTCGTTCCACTTTATACATCTATCCCGATCTTCTCTGGGCTTCAGGGACAGGCGGCGGAAGTCGATTTTCGAAATGTAGTGTTCGATCCTCCCGATTCGGCATTTTTTTTGGTTCCCGATTTTAGGAAGTGCCAGTTCCTAGGTACCCACCTCCGAAAGGTCCAGATCATGAGCCCGACTTGGCCAGAGATTCCTGGCCGATTTGTCGAGTACCTCGTACGTGGTGTTAGCCCTGCCTGGCCAAAGATTCGCAGCGTGCTAGGAAAGTATCTTCGAGGGCGTGGGGGCATTTATGACGAGGTAGTCCTTCCGAGCTATTACCGCGGCATCCCTTGGGACCGGACCGAGCTGCTCTACCGTGAGCTAAAGCATCACTATGAAGACCAGGGAGACTACGAGCGGGCGGGGGATTACCATTACGGCGAAAAGGAAATGCGCCGGTGCAATCCGAAGACCCCTTTTGGCCTGCGTGTATGGCTCACGCTTTACTGGTTGTTCAGTGGCTACGGCGAACAATACCTTCCGCCGCTCATGTGGGCAGCTGTTCTCTTCGTGCTTTCCACTGTCGGGTACATGGCCTTTGGGTTGCGCTTTAGACCGGAACAGGGCGGAACGTTCTTGGCCCTGACCAACCTGTGGGACTGGTTATTAGCTGCCATGTGGGTATTTACTTGACTCAACTAGTCACCAGATGTTGTGGTGCGGCGACTCGACTTGCCACATGATATTGGGGT
>JACQEV010000015.1 GCA_016200385.1 Candidatus Methylomirabilota bacterium | reverse complement strand
GTCAAGGGCGGGCAATGCGCTGTCCTTCCTGCGGGTTCGTCCAGTTCGACGCCCCTCGCTGCACACAGTGCGGCGCCGCTGTGATGGGCACAGCCTCCTCGATCGCACCCGACCCATCGGGCCAGGGACCGTCGAAGCCTTCTTTGCGTCCCACCACGCCGGCGAACCTCTATGAGCAGCAAGCGAGGAATCGGCGGAAGACGGCTCTCGTGATCGGCCTCTTCCTTCTCCTCCTTCTCTTTTTAGGCTATGGGGTTGATCGCTTCGTCATGGGTCGTACCGTATTACCAGGCAGAATGGTGAGCAACCAATTCGATCCTTCCCGTCCCCAAGCGCAGAGGCGGGTTGCATTCCCGGTGGCAACCATCGCGGCCTTCGGGGTGGGGACACTGACCGCCTGGCGTGGCTACAGAAACGGTGACAAGCTCGTCCTCGCCTCATGTCGAGCTGTCCCGCTCGCCCTGACTGACCTGAAGGCCCGCCAACTCGACAACGTCGTGGAGGAGATGGCGATCGCCTCCGGCCTCCCGAAGCCCAAGGTCTACGTTGTGCCGGACCCCGATCCGAACGCGTTTGCCACCGGTCGCGACCCGGCCCACGCCTCTCTCGCGGTGACCCAGGGCCTCCTTGAGATGATGAGTCGTGAGGAGTTGCAGGGGGTCATCGCCCATGAAATGTCTCATATCCGCAATTACGACACCCGCGTGATGACCGTGACGGCCGCTCTCCTTGGAGCGGTGTTGTTGCTCCATGATTGGACCGCTCGGAGCGGATCGTGGCGGGGGAGGGACTCCGGCGACAGGAAAGGGTCCGGGGCCGGCCAGGCCGTCTTGTTCATTCTGTGGATCGTCCTGGTGATGCTGGCCCCACTCCTTGGCCAACTGATCGCCATGTCAATCTCAAGGAGCCGGGAGTATCTGGCCGACTCGTCCGGTGCCGAACTGACCCGGAACCCGAAGGGATTGGCGAGCGCCCTTCGGAAGCTCCAGGCGGCGACGGCGCCCACCCGCAGCATCAATCGCGGCACCGCGCCCCTCTGTATCTGTGATCCCCTGGAGCACCCTCTGGGCGACCGCGAAGGCTTCTGGGCCGATCTGCTGGCCACGCACCCCCCGCTGGCGCAGCGGATCAAAATCCTGGAGTCGATGGCCTATGCAGGATAAAATAGAGGGGGGAGCGGTGAGCGACGCTCATGCCTCGTTGAGGAATGACAAGACGAGGGTGTTGAACTCTTCGGCGTGAGTCCAGATGAGCGCATGGCCCGTGCCCTGTAGCACCGTCAGCCTGGCGCCCGGGATCTGCTCGTGGAGGGTCCTGGCGAACCGCATCGGGGTCAACAGGTCCTCACCGGCGGCTACGATCAGGGTCGGCGCCTGGATCAGCTTCAAACGATCTTCGGTGAAGTGGCTGGTCGCGGCCGCGACCTGGCGGGCGTACACCTTGGCCGGCACGAAGTACGGGTCCTCAACCCCCCTCTTGATGGCCAGCTCGACCAGTTCGGGAATCAGGTAGTCCTGATACGAGTAGACCCAGGGGCCGATGGCGCGCAGATACTCTTCTCGGCTGAAGCGGGCTCGCATCAGGACGAAGGAGTTGAGTAGATCGGTCCCTCGCGGATCGCCTGAGGTGTAGGTGGCCGCGAGGACCAGCCGTTTCACTCTGGCCGGGTAGTTGATGGCCAACTCCTGCGCGATCGCGCCGCCCATCGAGAGGCCGACGATATGGGCCTGTTTGATGGCCAGGGCGTCCATCAGGCGAATCGTGTCATCGGCCATGGTCTTGATGGTGTAGGCGCCAGGTGACCGGTCACTCTGGCCAGCGTCGCGATTGTCAAATGTCAGGCAACAGAAGTGCTGGACGAAGAAGGGGATCTGAAGAGCCCAGCCGCGGTGGTCCAGGCCGAGCCCCTGGATCCAGACCACATGGTCGCCGTGGCCGTCTTCGCGGTAGAACATCTGGATGTCACCGACCCGCACCTTTGGCATGCGCTGATTGTAGTAAGGGCGGGTGATTGTGTCAATCACACTGAGGGGTCATACATGAATCGAGGAGCAAGACGCCTGGCACTGGCTAGTGGCGCAGCCTGCCTCCTCACCGCTCTTGGGGCGTTCGCCAGCAGCTTGGGCACATGGCATGCCGCCGCACCCATGCCCGCGGAAAGGACCGAGGTGGCCGCTGCAGCCGTTGCGGGAAAGATCTACGTCGTCGGTGGCTTCAAGTGGTTCTTCATGGGCGGCGTGACCGATGCCGTTCAGGAGTACGATCCGGCGCTTGACCGATGGCGGGACCGGGCGCCCCTCCCGGAGCCTCTCCACCATGCTGCCGCTGTTGGCCTGGGCGGCAAACTTTACGTGATCGGCGGGTACCGCGACGCGTGGCCATGGAGACCGATGGCGACTGTCTGGCGCTACGATCCCTCCCGCGATCGCTGGGACGCAAGGCGACCGATGCCGACCCCGCGCGGCGCATTGGTCGTGGTAGCGCTGAACGGAAAACTCTATGCGATTGGGGGGAAGGCCGACCAGGTCGTCACCGCCAACGAGGAGTACGACCCGGCGGCCAACGTCTGGCGACGGCGGGCGCCGATGCCGACGGGCCGTGATCATCTGGCCGCAGCGGCGCTGGGTGGGAAGGTCTATGCGATGGGCGGCCGGGTCGGATTGATGAGTCGGAATCTGGCGGCTATGGAGGCCTACGCACCTGCGAGCGATCGGTGGGAGTCGAAGCGACCGATGCCGACCCCCAGAGGTGGCATTGCGGCCGTTGCCCTCCATGGGCGTCTGTTCGTCTTCGGCGGCGAGGAATCGAATGGGGTCTTTGGACAGACTGAGGCCTACGATCCGGCCACCGACCGATGGAGCGACATGGCGCCGATGCCGACCGCGCGCCATGGCCTTGGCGCGACCGTTGTCGCTAAAAGGATTTATGTGATCGGCGGCGGCACCAAACCCGGCGCCTCCAGGAGCGGCCTCAACGAGGTCTTCGACCCCGGCTCCTGAGCTCGCGTTACTGTGACGCCTACACGCGCTGCATCCGATAGCGCAGCGCCTATTCCATGGCTTCAGAAAGACGTTCACCCTGAGCGTGTCGAAGGGTGGGTGTTTGGGTCCTTCGACCGGGCTCAGGACAAGCATCGACACCCTGAGCGTGTCGAAGGGTCAGCTTGAACGGTTTCACGTGTCCAGCTATTGTTGAAACCCTAGGATAGCATGTCGGAGTGGTCCGGTGCGATACGACACGATTGTAGTCGGTGGCGGTCCGGCGGGAGCGACCGCTGCCTATGAGCTGGCGCGGGCGGGCGCAAGGGTTCTGCTCCTGGAGCGGCGACGGCTGCCACGGTACAAAGCGTGCGGCGGCTGCTTGTCGCGCCGGGTAGAAGAACTGCTGCAATTCGATCTGGCCGACCTGATCGAGGAGCGGATCAGCGGCCTCACGTTTTCCTCCAGTGGTCGCGATCCGATCCACGCGACCTTTGCGGAGCCGAT
>JACQEV010000238.1 GCA_016200385.1 Candidatus Methylomirabilota bacterium | reverse complement strand
AGGTCGCGCAGGACGTTGGTCATCTGCAGCCCCTTCCCAAACCGGACTCCGAGCCGCACCATTGCTCCTCGATCCCATCCGGCGAGAGAAGCGCGATGGGACATATGGATATCCGTCCAGAACTCTCCGACGCACCCAGCCACGTAATATGTGTAGCGGTCCAGGTCGCCACGTGTCTCGAGCGCGACCAGGCGGCCCTCGTCCTCACCGGGGAAGGTGGCCAGGTCCATGACCATCCCCTCCGTCAGGGTGAGGACCAGGCTTCGGATCATTGACTGGTCTTGGGGGTCGAGCGTGAGAAGGAGAGCGAAGCCTTCATCAAGGCGGGCCAGCAGTTCCCGCTCCGCTGCATTTCCAGTCGGCGCAACTAATTCCTCGCCTAATCCTCGAAGCCGCGAGATCTCTCCGCTCCTGAATGCCTCGCGGAAGAGCTCCAGATATTTTCGGCGGTCGGCGCGGCCGATGAGGGCGGTATCAGCGATGGTGTCTGCCGCGCGAGCGAACAGGTAGGCAAGACCGACGGGTCGTCGGACGCTACGCGGGAGAACTTTCAGGGTCAGGTAAAACGAACGGCTGACTTGCCTGAGAACGGTGCCGAAAAGATCATGACGTTGCATCGCCTGCGGAACGCATCTCGTGGTGTCGCGACCCTTCGCTATCGCCCGCCTACCCCTTCAGGTATTTGCCGAACCAGCCAAGGGCCCGTTTCCAGGCGTCCTTAGCCACCTCCGCACGATAGGTAGGACGGTAATCGCCAAAAAACCCGTGAGGCGCGCCAGGATACATCACAAGCTCGGCTGTTTTGTGATGTGCTTTGAGCTTGGCTTCCATTTCGCGGACCGTCGAGACCGGGATCCCCTCATCGGCTTCGCCGTAGAGTCCAAAGACCGGGCAGAGAAGCTGGTGAGCCAGGTCGAGCGCCGCTTCCGGATGCGCATCGTCCCGCCGGCCTCGCCAGGGCCCGAGCGGGCCGTACCAAGCAACCGCTGCCTTCAGGTTCCGCTCGTGGGCTGCAAAGAGCCAGGTCATCCGGCCGCCCCAGCAAAAGCCCGTAGCCCCCACACGATCCGGTAGGGCCCACGATTTCGCGCCGGCATATCTGACCGCCGCCGAGAGGTCTTGGAGCACCTGACGATCCGGGACTGTGTCCACCAACTTGAGAACCGCCTGGATGTCTGGCAGCTTGCCAGCTCCACCCTCGCGGAAGTAGAGTTCCGGCGCCACAGCATAATACCCTTCCTTGGCAAAGCGGCGGGCGATATCTCTGATGTATTCGTGCAGTCCGAAGATCTCATGGATGATGACGACCACCGGATAGTGGCCCGGCGACGCCGGCCTTGCCTCGTAGGCCGGGATTTTGTCGCTCCCACTGCTGACCATGATGTCCCCCACGACCAGCCCTTCAGACGAGGTCGTGATGCGGTCAGCCGAGACCGGCCCCGCGGCCAGGGCGAACCCGGTGGCACCGAGGCCGATCAACAGTTCGCGCCGCGTCATCCCTCCTGTTGGCTGTTTGACCGTTCCGATTTCATTTACGGGGCCCCTCCCTCTTTCCTTCCGAGTATCGGATCTCATCAGGTTGTCCTCTCCAAAGGAGTGCCGAAGCGGCCGTCGAACACGCTCTCCTCGATCGGGCGGCGCACCCGGGGAAGCTGCTCACGCGCCCTTTGTTCTTCCGTGAGCGTCTCGAGTGCCGCAGGGTAGCCAAGCGCGATCATCGCCACCGGCTCGCACCCTTCCGGGATATGGAAGACTGCGCGCGCCTTCTCCACGTCGAAGCCCGCCATCTGATGACCGAACAGGCCGAGCGCTACCGCCTGGAGCAGGAAGTTCTCCGAGGCTGCGCCAACGTCGTGGAAGGCGTGCCGGTTCGGTTTATTGTTGCGGGCAAAGGTCAGTTGAGCGACGGAGCAGATCAAGACCGGGGCCCTTGTGGCCCACGCATTCCCAGGGGACAGGACGCTGTGCGCCTCCTTCAGCCACTCGGGATTCTCGTGGCTCACCACAATATATCGCCACGGCTGCTCGTTATACGAGGACGGAGCCCATCGAGCGGCCTCAAAGAGCCTCAGCAGCACTTGTCGCTCGACCGGCTTGGGAGCGAATGCCCGCGGGCTCCATCGACGCTGAAGCAACGGCTCGATGGGATGGGCCACCGGGACCGGCTTTTCCATGCGCTCTCCTTGCTGATACCAAGGTGCTAGATGGGGTGTCATTGTGAGGGAACGAAGTGACCGAACAATCCCAGAATAGCGAGATTGATTCGCTTCGCTCACAATGACAACGTAACAGCAGTTATTACGTTCGTGCTAATCCAGGTCGATTTCGCGGGTGGGGCGGGTGATCGGCTCGTCCTTTGCCTTCTTCAGGAGCTCCTTGAATTTCCGCTCCAGGACCTTGCCTTTCTCTTTCTCCGCCTCCATAGACTCTTTGAATCGGGCCTCCCGCCTGCTCGCCTCGCCCTTCAGCTCCTCGACAGCAGTTTTCAGATCGGTTACCGACGCCACCTTCGCGGGCGGCTCGTGATGCAAGACCGCTCCAAGCTCGAGGTCAACGGTGAGCCTCGCCTGGCAGCAGGGGCAGATCAGCTCAATTGTCTTTTTTGCATCCTCACTCATGGTTACTTCTCATTCCTTTTCAAAAACTCAGCGTACCACACCACACGTGTCTTTGCAAAATCCCGCGCCTTCGGGTAGTGGGTCAGTTTGAGACTTGCGAGCCAATGCGCGACAGGAGTTGAGATTCTTCGCTCCGCTCAGAATGACACTGGCGACACTTGTCATCCTGAACGAGGTGAAGGATCTCTGGCAAAATGACCCACTACCCGCCTTCGCATCGACTCCCGCCTCTGGTAGGAGTTGAGGAAACGGTCGCGATAGATTTGTCCCGTAAAAGACCAGACTAGGAGCATGCGAGGTCCGAGGGGAGAGCGCTAGATGGAGTAATTGTCCATAACAACCTGCTTTTCCTTGGGGGTGACGAACACCTTGGCATCTTTTTTCAGCGCGAGGGCCCGGTACCGTTCCTGGGATATCTCCACCTCAACGGAGTCGCCCCATTCGCTGACTAACTCCACCTTCACGAGCGGGCCTGCCGGGTTGATGTGCTCCACCCTGGCGCGGAAGTGATTGTCGCTGTTTGGCTGGTAGTCGATGTCCAGAAGGTGCGGGCGGATGTAGACGATCGCCGTCTTGGCGTCCGGTCGTGCCTGGTCGGGCAACTCCATCGCCATATCGCCCAAATAGAACTTGCCACCTTCAACGCGGCCGCGAAAAAGGTTCACGTTTCCGAGGAAGTTATAGACGAAGGGATCGGCCGGGTGGTGGTAGACCTCGTCGGGTGTGCCAACCTGCCTGATCTGCCCCTCGTGCATCACCACCACGCGGTCAGCCACCTCCAGGGCTTCCTCCTGGTCGTGAGTGACGAAGACGCTGGTGATGTGAAGTTCGTCATGGAGCCGCCGCAGCCATCGCCGCAGTTCCTTCCGAACCTTGGCATCCAGTGAGCCAAACGGCTCATCCAGTAGCAGGAGCTTCGGCTCCACCGCCAGCGCCCGCGCCAGGGCGACGCGCTGGCGCTGGCCACCAGAGAGTTGCGAGGGATACCGTGTCGCCAGCCAATCCAGTTGCACCAACTTGAGCAACGCCTGGACCTTGGCGCGGATCTCGGCCTCTGGGGGCCGCAGCTTCCGAGGCCGGACCCTCAGACCAAAGGCAACATTCTCAAAGACCGTCATATGCCGGAACAACGCGTAGTGCTGGAACACAAATCCGACCTGCCGATCACGGACGCTTTGGCTCGTGGCGTCCTCGCCGTGGAACAGGACCGTGCCGCTGTCGGCTGCATCCAGGCCCGCAATGATCCGCAGCAGCGTGGTCTTGCCCGATCCGGATGGCCCGAGCAGGGCGATCAGCTCGCCCGTCGGCACCCTCAGGCTGACGTCTTTAAGCGCGGCAAAACCGCCGAAGGTCTTGGTGATGTGACGGATCTCTATGCTCATCGCACTTCTCCTCGACCGGCATGACTTTCCCCAGCCGTGAACCGGCGTCGGGATTTCCACTCTACAAAGGTCTTGGCGGCCAGCGTGACTAGGGCCAGCATCGCCAGCAGCGAGGCCACGGCGAAGGCGGCGGCGAAGTTGTATTCATTGTACAGAATCTCCACGTGCAACGGCATCGTGTTGGTCAGCCCCCGCACGTGGCCCGAAACCACCGACACCGCGCCGAATTCGCCCATCGCCCGCGCATTCAAGAGAATCACCCCATACAACAGGCCCCACTTGATGTTTGGCAGGGTAACGCGCCAAAATGTCTGCCAACCACTGGCGCCGAGCACGCGGGCAGCTTCTTCTTCCTCGGCTCCCTGGGCCTGCATGAGAGGAATCAGCTCGCGAGCTACGAAGGGAGAGGTCACGAAGATGGTGGCCAGCACGATGCCGGGCACAGCAAAGATGATCTTGATGTCGTGCTCGGCCAGCCAGGGGCCCAACCAGCCCTGCAAACCGAACAGCAGCACATAGATCAGCCCCGACGCGACCGGGGAAACGGAAAAGGGCAGATCGATCAACGTGATCAACAGGTTCTTGCCGACAAACTCGAACTTGGTGATCGCCCAGGCCGCTGCCACGCCAAACAGGAGATTCAGTGGCACGGCGATGGACGCGGTCAACAGCGTCAGGCGGATGGCAGCCAATGCGTCAGGCTCGCGGAACGATTCGAAATAGGCCGCCACGCCCT
>JACQEV010000237.1 GCA_016200385.1 Candidatus Methylomirabilota bacterium | reverse complement strand
GGTGGGGCGGGCTGATCTGGGGGTTGATCATTGAAGTGGGGATGATGGCCACTCCCCCGATGGTCGTGGCAATGGACACCGGCTACTTCGGGCTGAAGTCGGGGAAGGGGCTCTTGAACGGCGTCTTTCTCGGCAGCCTCGTTCCCCATATTGCGTATGGCATCGTCCTCGGCCTCCTCATCGAGCGGCATGTGAGGCAGAAGGGCTCGATCGTGAGCGTGATCCGGGAGGCTCTCACGACCAAGAAAAGGAGCGAATGTGGGCCAAGACCCGTGCCGGTTAGCGGGGGATGACACATGCGGAGGCAGGGGGCGCCAGGAAGACCCGGGCCCCAGGGGGAAGGGTGGGGCAGGGGGTTATTTGCTTCTCATCACGGCAGCCCTGACCTGTCCCTGCCACTTGCCTATCCTTCTAGCGTTGACCGCGGGGACAGTGATCGGCTCCGTGTTGTCACGTCATCTCTGGCTCGCTGGCCTGTTGCTCACCATTTGCTTCGTTGGGGCCCTCTATTTCGGTCTGAAGCGAATCAACAAGGAGAAGCTGGATTATCCGGGCGGACTCTAGCCCACGGCTAGAGCGACTGCCCAAGCGAGCTTCACATGTCATCTGCTGTCATCTGCGCAACACGCCATGATCGAGTTTCGGACAGGATAATGGCAGTGAACACGGGTTGCGGTCCATACCCCAGCAGGGGGTACGAGATTGCTTGGCCGAGCCTGCTGACGAGTCGTTCGCCTTCGCGAAAAGCTAAACAGGAACAGAAAATGGTCCAGGAGTCCGGCTCAGATCTGGACTTGGTGAGGCGGATCAAAGAAGGGGAACGGTCTGCCTTCGAGCGCCTGGTCGAACGGTTCCAAAATCGAGTCTATTGCCTGGCCCTCCGTATCAGCCGAAATCCGCAAGACGCCGAGGAGATCACGCAGGATGTATTCCTGACCATCTACCAGAAGATCGGGACCTTCGAGGCGCGGTCAGCCTTCAGCACTTGGCTCTACCGAATTGCCACGAATGCGGCCCTTATGAAGATCCGGTCGCGCCGCGCCCAAAACGAGCTCGCGATCGAGGACCTCCTGCCGCAGTTCACCGAGGAGGGCCATCACTGCTTCCCGGTCGCCGATTGGGGGGATGACCCAGAACACCACCTGCTCGACCAGGAGGGCCGCGAGATGCTGAAGAGCGCCATCTCTGCCCTTCCACCCGACTACCAAGTTCCTGTGCTCCTGCGTGATGTGGAGGGCTTGTCGAATACAGAAGCGGCTGAGGTTTTAGGCGTCTCGGTTCCGGCGGTCAAGGCCCGGCTGCATCGGGCCCGGCTGGTCCTGCGTGGGCGCCTCGCCAATTATTTCCGGGAACGCGAGTCACAAGCGGCCGCCTGACCAATATAATGCGCCCCCTGGGGGCGATCTTGTCAGAGGGCGTCACACTTTCACTCACCTGCTCTACATGTCAGTCAGGGAGAAGGACTTGATGGTTGCGACCTCCCCTTTTCCCTCCGGGATCACGGCTGTAATGACGGCTATGGCGATTTTCCCCGTTAGTGCCTTACGTAAGGCGTCGAGCTGCGGGTTCTCCTTCAGCTCGATGAACTGCCCCGTTTCGACTGTTCTTAGGGCAGGCCTTCTCTGGTAACTGGTCAGCTCCGCTTTGACGGTTAATTCGAGCCAGGTGGGGGTGAAGCCGTAGCTGCGTATGGCCTGGCGGATCGCTTCGACGTTCAGGCGCGCGTCTGGCTTGATTGTAAAATCAGCCTCGGCTTTTCGTAAGCTCACAGAAACATCGGTCACACCGTCCAGGTGTGAAAGGGCCCGCTGGACCCCATAGGCTCAGGTGGGTCAGACCATTCCGTTTACGCCCAAGCGCACCCGCATCCCTTGCGCCACGGCCGCCTGCGCCACGAGGAGCAGAAGCCCCACCAAGACGAGCTGGCAGAACCACCGAGTGTACCTTCCCTTCATCGCTACCTCCTTGACACTAGAACACACCTCGGAACCCCCAGATCACGATCACATCGGGTTTAAGGCCCAAGGGGCGCTCGAGGCCACGACTAATGGGGATCTCGACCGCCGTTTCGACGATCCACCGCGGACCGAGGAAATACTGTAAGCCTGGCGCTAAGAAGAACTCGCTCCCTCCGGACTCCAGCACGGTGGAGCCCAGGACCGTGTCCCTCGTGGCAGTGATCCCCACGAGTTCCAGACTCAGGTTGAGTTGAGAGAGCTCGGGAGTCGGCCAGTCGGGAAAAAGCTGATATTGAACAGCGAGGTTATAGGAGACGGTATCTCCGGCCTTGAAGCCACCGGCCTCAGTATTCAACTTACCCAGCGTCCCCAGGTAGAGGCCCCACCGCCGGCTAATCGAACCCAGGGTCAGCCCAACCAAGCCATCGACCGACCCGGTCCCCGGTTGCAGGGCAGGCGGGAGCAACCCCTGAGCATCGCTCCGTGCGCTAGCGCCCGTGGGAAGTTTCAGGCCGCCTAGCAGCGTGGCCTCAACCGTTCCCAGAGGTCGGTCCTGCCGGAAGAACCGGTAGAGGGCGAAGAGACTCAGATCTCCGAGCCCCTCGGCGCCACGGCGCCGGCCATCCTCTAGGGTGAGCTCTTTGGAGACATACGGCAGGCTCACCGCCACGTTGAGATCCCTGCGAGGGGAATAGAGCGCAAGCAACGGCGCCTGCCACATCGTGAGTCGATTCTCTCCTTGACTCAGACGAGTGTAGACCCCGAGCCCACGCACGGCTGTCGCGGTGGAGAAAATCGTCGTGGGACCGACGCCGACGATCGGATCGGCGAAGCTCGGCTGGGTTCCCATCAGGACGAAGACCAGCCAGAGGACATAGGCCACCCACTCTCCTCCGGCACCTCGCGCCATCAGAAGCCTCCCCTGTTCACCTACAAGGTCAATAGGGATAGAGCAACATGCCCCAGACGTAGAAGTAGCCGATCATCGCCACCGAGAAGACCGTGGACGCCCAGAACACAATCTTCCGGGGGGTCAGCCCCGGCACCTGGGGATGCGTCCAGTAGTAGTAGTGGGCCGCGACCAGGGCTCCGATCCCCGGGAGGTGAATCCACCCCATGTACGGCCCGACCACGCTGCGGTAGCTCGCCACACTGGCGAACGCGCTGGCGCCACCTGCGAACAGGATCAGCACCAGCGGCGCGATTCAGCACCAGCTCCCGGCGATGCCGATTCCCACCGCCGCGAGCGCACTCCACACCGAGGCCCGATCGCTTTTCCCCTCCATCTCCTTCTCCCTTGCCACCGTCCTGGGGCCGTCTCAGATTTCTCATAACGACCATCTGCTGGCAGTACCCTTTCATTGGTTCTAAAGATAAACTGTCCACCTAAGAGGAAGGTCAAGAGAAATCTTTCCACGAAGAATTTGCTTGATCCTCTAGCTTAATAGCTGTCTCATAGTAGCAGCTAGATTGGAGGGATACACCGTGGGAGCAAATCGCTTCATCGGGGCTGTTGCCCGCCAGGCAGGAGTGAGCGTGAAGGCCGTACGCTTCTATGAACAGCAGGGGCTGCTTGGCCCCCCGGCGAGGACGGAGAAAGGCTATCGCTTGTACTCCAACGAAGAAATCCGGCAGCTACAGTTTATTAAGAAGGCCCAGTTACTGGGATTTTCCCTGAAGGAGATCCAGGAAATCCTGGCTCTCCATCGCCAGAAGAGGGTCCCGTGCAGCCATGTTGAGAGGGCTCTTCAGAAGAAGCTGGAGGCAATTCAGCAGAAGGTGCGAGAGCTAAAAGCAATGGAGGCATCCCTCAGACGGTTGGCCGCCACCTGGAAAAAAAGCTTGCCGAAGAAGCTCTCGCCAGCATCGATCTGTCCATATATTGAGAACGAACCCCTGCTGCATTCCACGGACGAGCGGAGGTAAGGAGGTGCTGGGGGTATGGTGAGGACTCCTCGACCTGACCTACGGG
>JACQEV010000039.1 GCA_016200385.1 Candidatus Methylomirabilota bacterium | reverse complement strand
GGCCGTACAGGATCCGGCTTACAGACCGACTTCGGCCTTTTTAAAAAACTACAAATGATTTTTGGGCCGCCAAGTGGTGGATTATAGTCCGCGAATTATTCAACGCTTGGCTGTCATGTTTGTCAATTTGGCGTTGCTCCTTGAGAAATTGTTTTCCGGTGCTCTCACGTTATAACATGGAAACCCACATTCTCATGTATCGGCGCAAAGACGCTTTGCAGGCAAAGCGGGGGATGTTCAGGCCCTGTTGGAATCGCGGCCCTGGCGTGGATTCTGTGTATGTATAGGTGGTTGAACCGAAGTGAGGAGTCGAGCGGAGAAGGGGGTGGTGTGTCGTTTCCGTGGTTGCCGACGTCCAGCAAGACTCTCAACGCGCTGTTCTGGCTGGCGATTGGGCTACTCGCGATATGGCTAATGGTTCACCTCTTCCGGATGCTAAGGCTTGTTCTCTCACATGCGTGATTTTCCGCTCCAGAAGACGATCCTCTGAAGAGCGGAGATCGCCCAATGACAAAGGATTCGGATCAGGAATACGCTGAAGTCTGCTTGACCTTACGACACTACAGTGGTCTTCGCTTTGGAATGCGGACGTTGTTCTTGGCGATCCTCGTCGGTTTGACTGTGGTCGGTTTCGGGATTATTCCTCAACAATCCTTCTTGGTGAAGAGCGTGGCGAAGGCATTCGGATTATTGATGACGGGTTTCTTCTGGGCGTCCGAGAAAAATGCAGCTCGCTACATAAGTCATTTGCAGGAGAGAGCGATTCAATTTGAAAAAGAGCTTGGCTATCGTTTGTGGTCGGCCATGCCTAAGGCAGCGTACCGGTTCTTCCGGGGAGCCTTCATAATCCCGCTCGTGTATGCGAGCATCGCGCTGTTCTGGATCTATGCGCTCATCTTTGTTCGTTGATCGTGGAATGATCTCTGGCTCACAGCAATGAACGATGTGAGCTTTGCTATTCAACCAAGCTAGCGGGACGACCATCTAATAAAGGGAGGAGACGATGCGACCCTCGGGCCTGTACTTTTTCCCTCTGGCACTACCGTTTATCCTCGCCCTCTTCTTGCTGATCGGTCTCATGATCACCATGTTCGAGATCGGCATCCTCAGGTACGCCTACGAGAAGATGGGGGTGAACCGGCGGTATGTTTTCACCTTGCTGCTCCTCTCGCTGCTGGGAAGCTACGTGAATATCCCGGTCGCTGAGCTGCCCGCGGATCGAGTCATCTCGGGCCAGGAGATCAGCTTCTTCGGCATCCGGTACGTCATCCCCCTGGTCGAAGAGTGGCCGCGGACGGTCATCGCTGTCAACGTGGGAGGAGCGGTGATCCCGACCCTCCTATCTTTATACCTCGTGCTGAAGAACGGGATGTATGGCCGAAGTCTGATACTCCCGTGGCCTCGATCGGAGGAGCCGGGACCTTTGACGGCATCTTCTTGACGGGGATTCTGGCGGTCCTGCTGGCGTGACGACCGCAATGACGACAATCCACGTAGCGCATCCTCGCCCGTGACGGATCGACCAGTCCTGTCCGAAGAGGAGCAGCGTCGTTTCACCCAGGCGCTTCTTGAGCACCTGGATGCCCTCCATAGCTTTGCCTGGTGGCTGACGCATCGCCGAGAGGAGATCGAGGAGCTGGTACAGGAGACTTGCCTCCGCGCGCTACGATTCGCCCATCAATTTCAGCCTGGAACCAATTTCAAGGCTTGGCTCTTTAGTATATTGAAGCACGAGTGGTTTCGCCGCACGGGCTTGGCCCGGCGGGAGGTTCAGTCCGACCCGGCGCTCGACGACGAGGTGTTTCGGTGTCAGGGTGGGACCCCCGAGGCGGAAGTGATCAAGTCGGCATTGCGTGAGGACCTGGATGCCGCGCTTCGGCGGCTTCCGGAGGAGTACCGCAGCGCAGTGCTCCTTTTCGATCTGCACGGGTTTTCGTTGAAGGAGACAGCCGAGATCCTCGATGTCCCCGACGGGACGGTGAAGTCCCGCCTGTCTCGAGGCCGCCAGATGCTACGCGCCAGTCTGGTGGCGTATACTGAGTCGAAGAGTCGTGAGCAATGATGAGCTGCGAGACGATAAGAGAATCCCTGGACGAACTGCGGGATGGCGCCTTGGCGGAGCAGGAGGCAAGAGCGGTCCGAGAGCACCTCGCTTGCTGCAGCTCCTGCGCGACAGAGTGGGGGATGACGGAAATGCTCAGGGAGGCCATCCGTGATCGGGCGAGCGCTCCAGCCGCACCATCTGCCTTCCGCGAGGCGATGACGCGTCTGCTGGGGCCAAAGCCGACCACTGTGAGCTGGGTCGCCAGGCTGCAGGAGGCCATTCGTCTCCGACCCCTTGCTGCGGTGGCGGTGGCCGCGGCACTGGCGATTCTCGTGGTGGTACCGCTGAATCTCCAAGTGCTGTCCACAAAAGAGGCCGTGACGCCGCTCGTTGAGGAGTCGGTCAATGAGCACATTCGCCAGACTCTCCGAGAGAGGTTGCCCGAGATCCCAAGCCGGGAACTGCAACCGGTGCACGGCACACATCAGAGACGGCTCGAATTTTCCGGACCGCTTTCGTTCCCAGACGATCTGGAGTTTCAACTTGTCGGGGGACAGGTGAGCTACGTGCTTGGTCGCAGGGTGCTGGCGGTCACCTATCGCAAGGGCGATCGCCCGATTACGCTGCTGGTCTTGCCCGGCGCAGGCATCCGGCTGCCAGAGCAGCCTGGGACCCACGCAGGCAGGGTCTATCATGCCGCTGATCGTGGATTTCAAACGGTCCACTGGCAGCAGGGGCCGCTAATCTATTCTTTGGTTGCTGACGTCGAACACGCCGATCTGTCCCGCCTGGCTGAGAAGCTCCAGCAGAAGTAGAGTTCGCGCCAACGCCTCCACCCTTCGAGCACCACGCTCTCTCCGAGTCGCCTTTCTCTGTTTCGACCTGCCCTTCGCGCCTCGCTCCCGTCGATTATATGGAACCACTCTGGCATCTGGAAGATTGGAAGAGTCGGAAACGCGGTGGCATGAGAGCGTTCCTCTCTCATATGAGCGCTCTCAGAGGGGGTTAGGCTGGCAGAAGGGGGGTGAATGCGAGACCAACGCAACAAAGGAGTCAAGTGAAGTTCGTCGGAGAATTTCAACATGAAGGCGGGTGGTTCGCCGCCACTTCAACCAGTTCAAAAGGAGGAACAGTATGCGAGTGATCAGAAGCATCGTGAACGCGGGCGCGGCCGCGGGGCTCTTGGCGATCACCCTGATGCTCGTCGCGCCAGCGGCCATGGCCGTCGGACCTGACACCGATCAACCCATTCGCGAAGGAAAGATGGTTGCCATGACGGGCACGACCGTGGAGGTTAAAGAGTGGGCAGGCATCTATACCTATCGGCTGAGCCCAACGGGGCGGCAGGCGTTGGATGCTGCCCAGATCCGGCCGGGCGACGAGGTACGCTTCTCCGTCTATAGCCCCTGGGGGGTTGCGTACGACTTCGGGAAAATGCGGGCCGACTCCTCTAGCGCTGCTATGTCGCAGCTGCGCGCCAGGGCCCTCACTGATCCAAAGGCTGGCGGGCATGCGCCGGCTCAATCCCACATTGCGATCTCGCCTGATAGCGGGCAGGTCATTGGTGGTTAGTCCTGACATTAGGACCGAGCGGGAGGCCGTACGGCCTCCCGCTCGGTTTCAATTCAGCGATCATCTTGGCCTGCTTTGTCCTATTGCTTAAACACTTGGAACCGCACTGAGGTCTAAACGCTTGGAACAATCAGAACCCCGCCCGCCCGTGAGCGCCCGGAGGCGGAAGATGAGCTTGCGCAGCTCGCTTCAAGACATAGAAGGGAGGTGATCAGACGATGCGGGGGGCGAAGATGGCGCTGCCAGCAATGGTTGTTGGCGAGGTCACAGAGGTCGTACTCTTGCCCAGGCATCTTGTGGTGCATTCACCGTCATGGGTGAGAGGCGGTCAGGAATTGAACCTCAGGGTCGGCGTGATAGACGAGACGTCGATCAGGGAAGGGAGAGTGGCCAGGCACTTCAGCGACATCAGGGTAGGAGACAAGATCTGGCTGAAGTACGAGCGAAAGGACGGCACGCTTGTCGCCGAGTCGATCCGTATCAAGAGCCGCGCGCAATAGGAGGGGAAGGCGCGCTCGGCTGCACAGCTATCGGGCGGGAGGAGTGGAATGCAAGAACACACGCAGGAGCAAGAGAGAGGCGTCTCGAAGCTATTCACGGTGTTTCTCACCGAGGAGCAGTGTCGGTACCTCGTGGCGCTGTTTATGGAGCGAGTCGAAAGCCACGAGATCCGAAGCATGACCGGCTACCCGCAGGATGAGGAGGGCGCCCGCTTCGCCGCGGAGCTCTGGAAGGCGTTTCTGACCGCTTCCCCTCAAGATAACGGGAACGGGACGAGTGCGAAGTGCCGGGTAGGCTGGCCAGTGACACGGGAAAGACCGGCCTGAATGTTCCGTGAAAGATGGATCGAAGTAATTCACAACAGAAAAGGGAGGCACACAACAACATGATGACTCTGTTCGCAAGAGTGCAGCCACGGTGGCAAGGCCGGCTGCTCGGCCTCCGCGGTGCCCTGGTCATCGCGATCAGCTTCTTGCTGATCGGTATGGGTGCGACGACCGGGCTGTCGTGGACTCGGCCGTCTGAAGCCGGGCGATTCTATCAGTCGAGCTCGACCACGGGGTTGCCTGCGGTCGTCCCCGGCTCCTTCGCGGACCTCGCCGCCAGGCTCGCCCCCGCAGTGGTCAACATCAAGGTGACGAAGGTCGAGAAGGTCGGGGCGGAGATCCCGGCGCAACCCAATGGTCCTTTCGGTGAAGACTCACCCTTTGGTCCCTTTTTTGACCGGTTCTTCAAGAAAATGCCGCGAGGGGAGTTCCGCAGTCAGGGGGCCGGATCGGGCTTCATCATCAGCCCGGACGGGTACATTCTGACCAACAACCATGTGGTGGATGAGGCCAAAGAGGTGACGGTGACGCTGGCCAGCAAGGACGAATACACGGCGAAGGTCGTCGGACGCGACCCCAAGACCGATCTCGCCATCCTGAAGATCCACCCGAAAAGCTCATTACAACCGGTTCCCTTTGGCGACTCGGATCAACTCCGCGTAGGCGACTGGGTTCTGGCTATTGGCAATCCGTTCGGGTTGAACAATACCGTTACAGCCGGAATCGTAAGCGCGAAAGGGCGCGTGATCGGGGCTGGTCCCTACGACGACTTTATCCAGACGGACACCTCGATTAACCCCGGCAACTCCGGCGGTCCCCTCTTCAACATGCATGGAGAGGTGGTGGGGATCAACACCGCGATCGTGGCCAGGGGTCAGGGGATCGGCTTTGCCATCCCGATCAATATCGCCAAGCCTCTCATTCCTCAGATCGAGACGAAGGGTGAGGTGACGAGATGGTGGTTGGGCGTAAGCATTCAGCATATCACCCCTGAACTGCAGAAGTCGATGTACCTTCCGGATCGCAGCGGGGCGCTCGTCGCGGACGTCGTGAAGGGAAGTCCTGCCGAGAAGGCGGGCGTGCAACGGGGCGACGTGATCGTGGCCTTTAACGACCAAGCGGTGTCAGATGCTGAGACGCTCCCTGCAATGGTGGCAGAGGCACCGATCAACAAGGAGGTCACCCTCACAGTGCAACGCAACCAACAAAAGGAGACGCTGGGGCTCACTGTGGGGAAGATGCCAAGTGGGGAGGTGGCGCAGGCCGTTGGGGAGGAGTCCTCTCGTGCACGATGGGGTCTGGCGGTGCAGAATCTGACCCCGAAGGCGGCGGAGCAACTCGGGGTTCCGATAGACGCGGGAGTCCTGGTAGCAGGCGTTCGGGAGGGTAGCCCTGCCGATCTCGCCGGGATCCGCCAGGGTGATCTGATCCAGGAGGTCAACCGGCGCAAGGTCGCGTCGGTCAGTGATATGCAAACTGCGATCGCACAGTCCAACGACAAAGATTCCCTCCTGCTGCTGGTGAAGCGCGGGGGGACGAGCCTCTTCGCTGCCTTGGAGGCGAAGTAGGTGGTAAGGTTAAGGAGGAGAGCAATGAGATACTTCAAGAATCTGGCAACCATTATGATTGCTTTCATGCTAACGGTATGGGGCGCCGGGCCGAGTCTCGCGGCGAATCCGGACGCGTCCAAGGCCAAGGCCTCCGATACCGGTCAGGTGGCGAGGGCGGTGGTCCACGCCATGTCCGGGACAGTTTCGGCGGTGCAGCCGAAGGCCAAGACAATCGAGGTCAAGGCCCCAAGAGGGAAAAAAGATAATCTGGTCGTCGGTGCCTCAGTGACCGACCGCACCGTGATCAGAGAGGGGAAGAGGAAGAAGAGCCTAGAGGACCTCAAAGTCGGCGACCACGTTTGGATGGAATTCGAGCGTGGCAGTTCAGGCGATATCGCCAAGATGATCGTCATCAAACCGGGCAAGAAGCATGGTTGAGGAGATAACCTCCGACAGCCCCCCTGTCGTGTCCGCATGGCTGGGCACCTCATGACGGCTGCCGATCAGGATTCAACGCCGGCAACCGGAGGCTGTCCCGCCATTGCGGGCACCGGGGTGAGCACATCTGAAAGGAGGGTTTCATGGGCGCCAATCGAGTCACAGCATTCTGCGACAGGAAATGCCCGTGGGTGACAGCAGGTCGGCGGGCTCACCTCGTGGTCGCGAAGGAGCAAGAGGGACCGGCGGGAGGGGCGGCTACTTCGACGCCCGGTCGAATCGCTTGACGATCTCTGCGGTGATGTCGAGGTTCTTGTCGTAATACATGAGGCCGGGGCGGCGCGCCTCCAGGATCAGGTCAAAAGCCTTTTCGGCGGCGTACGCTTTGAGGATGGGATCGATCTGACGGGCGAGTTCTACAACGCTATCCGCCTCTGCCTTTCTCAGCTCTTCCGTCTTATCCTGGATGAGGCGTTTAATGGCCAGTTCATCCTTCTCCAGCGCCTCGGCGCGGTGCTGGCGCTCGGCGGGGGTGAGCCGGGACGCGGCGGTCTCAAGCTCTTTCTGGCGGGCGACGAGTTTGTCCTCTTTGCCCCTCACCTCTTTCCTCACCTGATCGGCCATTTTCTCCAGCCGCGCCTTGGCCGCCTTGCCGGCCTTGCATTGAAGGGCCACCTCTTGAAAGTTCACCACGCCGATCTTCAGGGATTTCTGGGCTGATGCTGCTGGCGGGACGACGAGGGCGGCGCCGGTGCTCAGACAGGCGAGCACGGACCACTTCGTGAAGGTACTCACGATCCCCGACCTCGTTTTCATCGCTGCGTCTCGCGACGAAGCTCTTCCAGACGCCGCTTCAGGTCGTCCGCCGCCTGCTTTGCCTTGACTTGCAGCGCAGGAGATCCTTCCACGGCGATCGACGCCATCATCTCCTCCCACTTGGAGGTATAGAGGTTCGAGACCTCGGTCAGTCGCCTCACCAATCTCTCTCCAATCGGATCTGGATCGCCTCGTTCCTGGTAGGTGACTCCCGCCGGATCGAGCTGGAAGCGCTCCACCCAGTGAAGCTCCCCCTTATACCAGTGCAATCGGAGGAGCTGAACCTGGCAGCGCCGGTTGACTTGGTCCAGCCGGAGAAGATCGGTGGCCTCGAAATCCGCCGGTTCGCGCTCCAACTCCGCAGCGCGCGTGATCTCGTGAGCCTGGTGCCAGCCCATGCCGACCTTAAGCTGGTCGTACATTTGGGTGTAGGGGAGTGGGGCGGAATATTCAGCGCCCCAACCGATGCCTGCGAATGCGAGCCACAGGAGGGCGGCGAGCGCAATACGCGGGATACCCCATTTCATTGTCGCGCTCCACAGAAACGGAAACGGCACCAGCGCCCGTCATGTGGGGACTTCCGTCCCGTGCATGAGAAGGTTGAGAAATATGGAGTGGAGGTACGCGCTGGGAGGATCCCTTGCATCGGATCAGTACGTCGAGGGGCTACTTGAAGGCGGCGATGATGGCACGGGCCCTGGCTGCGGCAACGCAGCAGTTCGGAGCCGGCGGTCGGTCTGCTCGAAAATGAGGGATGGCCACCACACGGTCCACGTCCACACCCCTGTCACATCGCCTTGTGTGAGGACCTCCACCTGGGACCGTTCGCCCCCCAGATCTCGGACAGCGATGTAGACGATCTCCCCCAGGCTCTGCTCCTTGTAGGCACTAGTAACGTAGGTGGGGAGTGGATTCGAGTGGCTCGGCACCATGTCGGTGGGAAAGAAGTTGAGGTCCCTGAGCGCCTGGTTGACGGCGACAAGAGTTACCTTGGCAGGGCGCGGGTAGACCTTGATCGCACGGTCCTGGCCAAAAAAGCCGACGCAGCCAGTCAGGGTGAAAAAGATCAACGGCACGAGGAGCTGTCGCCGATTCATCGGGCCTCCTTCAGAACCACGGCGATCTCCCCCTGGATCTGCTCGGAGGCGGGACGGTCGCCAAACGTCCCGATACGGATCCGCACCGAGGTCGTCTCTTTTGTGACCGGTAGGACGCTTGCGGCAACCGACGTCCCGTCCGACTTGGCTCCGATTGCCTTGGCGCTGATCTGGTCTTTCGCCGTTTCCGAGACGGTGATATTCAAGGTCCGTAATGCGCTCAGAGTGGCCTCCCAAACCTTGTCGTAGGGGGCCGCGTGGACCTGTTCCTGCTCACCCTTGGAATAGGCAACCCCGGCCCCACCTCCGGCCGCGCCCCCACCGAGGAGGATCAGCGGGCAGCCTTGAATTGCTCCCGCCAATACCAGGAAGAGGATCGCCTCAGGTCGCCGAAGCCACCTCGAACGCCTCATCGTGACTCCCCCTGCTCCTCTGCCTCGCCGCGCTTGGCCAGCCACCACGCCAGCAGGATCGTCAGCCCCATCAGTGCTGGCGTGATGCCGTATGAGAGTGCAATGATCACGATCTGTCGCATGACGCCCTCCGCCTCGCCTTTACGGTCGAGCTTCGCCGTCGGTCAGGAACACTTTGGCGTCCACAACCACGCACCCGTGATCATAGAGGATCACAGGATTCAAGTCCACCGCGTCGATCTGCGGCCGCGATTCGGCCAACGCGGAGAGCAGGAGGAGGGATCGGGTCAGGGTGTCGAGGTCTCGCGGCGGCCTTCCCCTGGCCCCCGTCAACACGGGAAATCCCTTGATCTCGTGGATCATCTCCCTGGCGTCATGTTCAGAGATCGGCACGAGGCGGAACGCGACGTCGCGATAGAGCTCCACGAAGATCCCACCAAGGCCGAACATCAGCGCCGGGCCGAACTGCGGGTCCCGCGTCAGTCCGAGGATCACCTCGACACCCAGCCTCGCCATCCGGCAGACGAGGACGCCGTCGATCCGTGCGTCCGGGCGGTGGCGCGCTGCCCCCTCCATGATACGGCGATAGGCCGCGCCGACCGCCGCCGCGTCGCGCAGGTCGAGCTGCACCCCGTCGGCCTCGCTCTTGTGGACGATCTCGCGGCACACGAGCTTCAACGCGACCGGATAGCCGAGTTGGCCGGCCGCCGCAATCGCCCCTTCTGCCGAAGTGGCGGTCCGGTGCTCGATCACCGTCAGGCCGGCCTCTTTGACTATGGCCAGGGCTTCCGGCTCCAGCAGGTGCCGTCCAGGATGCTTGGCGAGGTCGATCTCGGCGGTCATGGGCGAGCCTTCTCGACGGGCCGGCCGAACCGGACGAGCTGAGCCAGCGCCCGCATCCCGCGCTCGGGGGTGGGGAACACGGGAACACCCCTGGCATGCAGGAGCCGTGCCTCCTCGCGCTCCACATCGGCCCCGCCGAGGTAGATGACCAGCTCAGGATGGTCGCGGTCGATTAACTCAGACGTCCCGACGATCGGATCGCCGAAGATGACCGCGGCGACATCGAACGCGCCCTTTGCCGCCGCAAGCACATCCTTATACAGCCCGGAATTCGCGTCGCCGGTCAGGTCCAAGGGGTTGTTCACGACGAAGTGCCTCGGAAGAGAGGCTCGAAGCTGCGAGGAGACGGCCTCCGGGAGCGGAGCCACGTCCAGCCCCTCGGCCGCGGCGATGTCGGCGGCCAGCACCCCGCAGCCGCCCGAACTGGTGACGATCAGAAGCCTCCGTCCAGTGGGCCGCCTAAGGTAGGCCAGCGCCTTGGAGAAATCGTAGAGTTCGTGCAGCGTCTCGGCCCGGCAGATCCCGAATTGTCGGAAGGCGCCCTGGTAGACCTCGTCCCGGCCAGCAAGCGATTTCGTGTGCGATTCGGCCGCCTGCCGGCCCTTCTCGGTTCGCCCCGGCTTCAGGACCACGATCGGCTTGCGCGCGCGGCGGGCTGCGGCGAGGAATCGCGGACCGTTCTTGACCCCTTCGATGTAAACGGCAATGGCCTGAGTCCGAGGGTCGCCGTCGAAATGCTCGATGAGATCTGCTTCGTCCACATCGCCTCGATTCCCCATGCTGACCAAGCCGGAGACGCCGATCCCTTCCTGGGCAGCCCAGTCCATCAGCGCGGCTGCGACCGTGCCGCTCTGGGACACGACGGCGATCGCGCCTCGCATCGTGAGGAGCGGCCAGGAGGCACACAGGCCGTGGTACGGGTTGTTCACCCCCTGGCAGTTGGGCCCGACCATCCGGATCTTGTGCGTGCGGGCGACCTCGACAGCCTGGCGCTGGAGCGCCTCGCCCTCCGGCCCCGACTCGCTGAAGCCCCCGCTGATTACGATGGCCCCCCTCACCCCCTTGGCGCCGCAATCGGCCAGTGTCGCCGGGACGGCAGTGGCCGGGACGATGATCACCGCCAGCTCCGGCGCTCCCTCCACCGCCCCAATCGACGGGTAGCAGGGCAGGTCAAGGATCGCCGTCGCCTTGGGGTTGACCGGATAGATCGGCCCCTTGAAGCCCGCGTCCACGATGTTCTTGAGGATCTGGAAGCCGAGCTTCTCCGGGCTGGTGGAGGTGCCGATCACCGCCACGCTTTTTGGCGTGAATATGGCCGAGAGATTGTCAGGGTCGGTCATCACCGTGTCTCACACGTCTAAAAAGTCATCCCCTTTTAGCACGCCCCCCATCGGGTGTCAAGCGTTGGGGAACGGGCAAGCATCCACCGTGGGGCCGGACCCGGTCTGGCCGGTGGCGCGCGCTTATAGCCGACTGGCCTCCGGCAGCTTAGCAGGCACAGAACATCCTAGGTGCTCCACCCCGGCCTGGTGTCTTGCTGGACCTGTAGATGATAAGCGGATCACGAGGAGAGGAAAAGCAAAAGGCAGGTCGTTCAGACCTGCCTTTTGCTTAGTTGGTGATTGTTAGCGAGGGCGCGATTC
>JACQEV010000249.1 GCA_016200385.1 Candidatus Methylomirabilota bacterium | reverse complement strand
GGGATGAGCGTGGGCCGGATGCCTAGACGGTCCCAGGTATAGATCAAGCCAATCTTTGTCCCCTTAACGGGGGTGTAATTGATCCGGGTGGACAGGATATCGCGCTCGTTGTCGGCGCCGGTGATAGTGATGTTCGCCGGCGTGCCCCGGATTCACGCGAGAGTGCGGTTGGCCTCGTCTTTCTTGTGATATCCGAACTGCCAATCGACGTCAGCGACACCCGCTGTCAGCCAGAAGCCGGGGTCATCATCGCCATAGATGAATAACGCGCCGTCCAAGTCCACCCCATAAATGTCCCAACCAGCGTAGAAGCGCGAGGAAATCCAGGGGAGCTTGATGCTGGCCGATACCCGCTCGAGACCAAATGAGCCGAAGGTACCCTGGCCGTCCCGCACGCGGTCCGCCGTGCGGGAAGACAGGACGTCGTCAAACTCCAGCGCCATGTACACGTCCCAGATATCGCCCTTGGCGAAGGTGAAATACAGACGGTCTTCCGAGCGGATATACGATCTGTTCACCACCCCGGCTTCGGTCAAGTGAGAAAGAAACGTCCCTCCACTGGGGGTCTTGCCAAAATCCGTTTTATTCTTGATCCCGAAATCGTAATCCTGTTCATAGGTCGGGATGACGCGGACCTGAGCTCCAAAGGTCGCGCTGATGTCGCCCTCGGTCTTGATCACGACACTTCCCGGTCCGGCGTAGGCGACAGACGAGAGTGCCGTGACTAACAGTAAACTGAAGATGGCTATTGAACTACGCCTCATCGCCCACCTCCCAGTTGAGATGCCGAGCGCAGTAAGCCGGTCTTCCCGAAACTCCGGGGGCACGTTATCACTCCTTCCTGACCTTTGTCCAGAAATTTTTTTCCCTCAACCAACCCTCTTCCTCAACGGGGGAGAGAACCAGGGTGCAGGGGGCAGCGGGGCCCATCTAAAACCTTCTTGAACGATAGGATTCCGTTATCGCAGGCGAAACGCCTGAATTTCGCTCCGCCCTCCGAACCCCAAGCTTCCCTGTCTGACCACCAGCAAGAGGAGGTGGCGTCCAAGCTCCCCTCCAAGATCAACGACGGCATAGTCGGCCAGGCTTCCCTCGGATAGGGGCGTCTGCCATACCTCGCGGAACCCGGTCCCATCCCACCTTAGGGCAGTCAAGCTTGCCACCTTGCTCCTCGTCAGCCAGCGCAGCATCCGGACCCCGCGCTCTTCCTCTCGCCCAAGGATGATTTGAGGTTGCTCTCCGTCCTTTCCGGTGTCGATCAGAATCCGGGGATTGGCAAGGGACCTCGAGGCCACCAGGCGTCCGCTATCTTTATAGGTGGCGACCAGCTCACCGGTCTGGGAGCGGACCTCCAGCACCGCCCCCTCCCTGAGCGTCAGAAACCTCGTTCCCCCATCGCCACTCAAGTCTGCAAGGCTTAATCCCAGCAGCGGAAGCCTCCCAGGCGCATCGAGCGTTTGGCCCGGAGTAAAGCCGCGGCCGTCCCAGGTGTAGTGACGGATCGGCCCAATGGCGCCACCCGCAGGCGAGACTTCCTGCCCAAAGAGCTGAGGCGATTTCCCATCGGGCGACAGCACGCGAAGCACAACATCGGGAGCTTCCAAGATTGATACGAGATTCCCGTCCTTCCAGTGCAGGACCTGGGAATGAAAGCGCCCTTTTTGCGACAGCGTCAGGACGACTTTTGCTCGACCGTCGCCAGTGATATCAGCCACCTCAAGAACCGCAAGAGGTTCCTTGCCATTCAGGCGGTGCTCCGCCAGCAGATTGAGTTGGCGGCCATCGATCCGATAGGCGATCAGGCGATCGGCGGCCGCCAGCAGCAGCTCCTTGTGACTATCACCGTCCAGGTCCCCCACGGCCAGGGCCCGCATCGGCTGGTCAAACACCGGCCCAAGTTGGAAACGCTCCGACGGCGCGGGGGCAGATGGGCGGGCATTGGACGCCCTGGCGGTGGAGATCCCCGGTTTGGCGGAGGAGCCTGTCGTAAGCTCCGTCGAACGACCCGCCGTGAACTCGGTCGGACGACCAGCTCGCGCCTGCTGGGAACCCGACGAGGACCTATCGTGTGCCACATCGGTCGGCTTTACCTCTGCGCTGGCCAGAACAAGCGAGTTGCCGGTCAGCGTTGAGTACACCTGGACATCGAGAGAAAACCCATTCGCAAGGGGCGTCAGACGGCCCAGCAGCAGCGCCTGAGCCCTGCCTTTGTCATATAGCTGCTTCAGGATGCGAGGATCAGCCAGCTCTCCCGAGGTCAGGTTCTTGTCGGCCAGCAGCATCGATCTCAACTGCCGGTCCTCGATCAGCTCGAAGCGACCTGTGCGACTGAGGGCGGCGGCCAGATCCTTGGTCACCGGTCGTATATTGGCCCCCTTGGCCGCGTCCATATCGACATTCGGAAATGCCACGATCATGCGGGCCATCGAGACCCGAACCTGATCGCCCTGGCGGATTTCGGCCTTCTCCGCGGTCTTTGTGACGGCCGCCACAGCGTACCGCTCTCGAACCTGCAGGACCTGAAGCGACCCCAGTTCCTTGTCCAGCCTTCCGAACACCTCCCCAGTGATTGGATGTTTGAACTCTTCCCCTTCGCGGAAGACGTTCAGCTCCATTCCCTGGAACACGCCATCTGCCTTCCCACGATCGATTAAGACTTGTTCACCCTCGACGCCGATGATCAGTCCCTCGACCCGGGGAAAGGCGGCGACGAGCCGATCGGCCACGACCCGAACGGCCTCAGCAACAGGGGTTTCCTTCTCCTTGTTCGGGGCCGCAGTGCGCCCCTTGGCTTGGGCCCGCTCTTGAGCGAGAGAAATCCCGCCTATCCCGGTGACGAGCAATAATGACAATACGAGGAAAAAGCGAAGGGCCGCTTGAAGGATTGCGGCCAACGAGAGAAATCGCAGATGAGCCACAGATGCCATCGAGTGATTACTCTTTTCTGGACTGCTCAACCAGCTCCACCAGCACGCCATTGCACCCCTTCGGATGAAGGAAGGCCACTCTCGTCCCTCCGGCCCCCGTCTTCGGAACTTTGTCGATGAGGGGGAAGCCGGCCGCATCCAACCGGCTCAGCGCGGCGGGGAGGTCCTCGACCTCTAGACAGATGTGGTGGATGCCCTCGCCCCGCTTCTCGATGAACTTGGCCGTCGGATTCTCCGATCCGATTCCCTCAACCAGCTCGATCTTCGTGTCCCCAAGCTTGAAAAACGACACCTTTACGCGCTCCGCGGGAAGGGTCTCGGTGTGCCCAGGGTCTGTCTCCAGCAGCATCTTGAATAGCTTGGCAGAAGCCTCGACATCTTTCACAGCAATCGCAATGTGATTGATTTTGCGAACCACAGGAGCTCCTTGTTCAGAGTTCAGAGTTCGTAGTTCATAGACAAGGAAGGATCACTGAGAATCCGATTGCAGCGAGCGCACCAGTCCGGAAAGCATCCTTGAAAGGTTTTCACATCTCTCATAGAAAACCTCGTGCTCCTTCGCCTCCATGAGTTTTTGCCGCCGTGCGATTTCCAGCAGAGAAACACATTCATGTACCGATGCCCGAGCCCTTCCTAGATAGTTTGTGAACTCCTTCTTGGATCGACCG
>JACQEV010000248.1 GCA_016200385.1 Candidatus Methylomirabilota bacterium | reverse complement strand
GTTCTTGATTCTCCGGCTGTGGCTGTCACGGTATGATCGAAGGCCTTCGCAGCCTTCCAGTCCGGAAGCTGGTTCAGGCTCTGGAGCGAGAAGGCTTTGTCTTTCGCCGCGTGAAGGGAAGCCAAAGATTGTATCGACACCCTGATGGCCGTAGAGTGGTGTTACACTATCATCATGGTCGGGATACTTTGCCCATCGGGACCTTAAAACAGATCATCGAAGCCGCTCGGTGGACCCAGGAGGATTTGCGTCGGTTAGGACTGATAAAGTAATACCCGTGTCTCAAAGATTTGGCATAGGGCAAATTGTTTCCCGCATGCAAGATGCAGAGCATCACCTTCTCCGCAATTAACTCTGCCACCCGTTAAGCGCTTTCACCGCTAGCCCCTCAGCTTCTACTGGGACGAAGGCCAGATCCGAACCACCTGTTGAGATTCACCGGAGAAGTCTTCCCGAAAGGTGCGCGCTGTGGCCGAACAGCACTCCAGGGACGGTTTTGCTAGGTCGGGAAGTCATGGCAGGTGTATGATTGAAGTATGAAGCGAATGGCCCGGAGCAGAAAGGCTGATCCGCCAAGCGAGCGGATCAAGGTTGGCACTTGCGGTTTCGCCATGCGGCGGCAGGAATACTACCAAACCTTCCCGGTTGTCGAGATCCAGCAGAGCTTCTATAAGCTCCCGAGGGTGACAACGGGGGAGCGGTGGCGGGCCGCAGCCCCGCCCGGGTTTGAGTTTACGATGAAGGCGTGGCAGCTCATCACCCACGAGCCTTCAAGCCCCACCTACCGCCGCCTCGGCAAACCGATCCCCCCTGAAGCGAAAGGACGCTACGGCGCGTTCCGGCCCACCGATGAGGTCTTCGCCGCCTGGGCGCAAACTCGTGCCTTTGCGGACGCTTTGGGCGCCACGATCATCGTCTTCCAGTGTCCCCCGCGCTTTACCCCGACGCCGGAGCATATCGCAAACCTGCGCACCTTCTTCTCCACAATCGACCGGACAGGCTGGCGGGCCGCCTGGGAGCCACGAGGAGCCTGGACATCCGACCTCGTCCGTGGCCTTTGCGAGGATTTGGATCTGATCCATGTCGTCGATCCCCTCAAGGAGACGGCGCTTTACGGCGCAATCCGCTACTTCCGGCTCCACGGCTTGACTGGGTACCGGTACGTCCACACTGATCAGGATCTTCAGCGGCTGGCAGCCGCCTGCCAGCCGGATCTGCCGACCTACTGCCTCTTCAACAACATCTTCATGGCCGAGGACGCGGTTCGGTTCCGGGAGTTGCTGGGACTCCAATTAGAAGTGGTTCGTGGCCGAAGCGTGAAGGCAGGACACTGAGGCGGAAAGGAAAGTCTATCGACCTTCCAGGGCTAGACGCTCTCGAACGGCGTTGATTAGTGCAAAGCCTGAATCTTCATCCGCGACCTTATCGATGGTATAGACAATCTCGACGGCCGTTGACCGGTCACTCCGGAGGCGCATCGAGACCCTCAGATCATGATGCTGTTTCTGCGTCGTGAGCGGGGTCCGCTGATATTGGTCTGGCGCTCCGCGGAGGCGGATGACTGTGTCCTTTCCAGCTCTGATCAGATGCGTGGACGGCTCTGTCGATTCGATCTCGAACCCCGACTGCTTTGTCACCTCGACAAAGGCCACCCAGACGTCATCGATCGGGGATGTGATCACCGCCAACTCGGGGCGGACCTCTGGCGCAGCACACCCGGCCAGCATTGCCATCGCTGCCGCAGCAAGGGGCCAGATCGAAAACCTTCGGATCATCGTCAGGTTGGCCTCATTCCCTCTTCGCTCGTTGGAGGTAAAGGGTGTTATCACCATAATTCGTCCCTGCCGGAGGGTCAAGGGAAAAGCGCCAACGCCGGCCGGGAGGATAGTCCGATCGCTCTTCGCGCGCTGCGGCGCTTCGCCGAGGTGAGCGGATAGGCATCCTGTTGACGGATCGACCAAAACCCTGCACAATCGGGAGGTCGAACCGCAGCGGAGCAGGAGGCAAGCGTGGCAGGACAGACCCCTGAAGAGCTGGCTAGAGCGATCAAAGACCAGGCCTGTCGGCTGGGTTTCGAGATGGTCGGAATCTCGTCGCTCGCGGACCCTCCCCACGAACAGACGTTCGCCGACTGGCTGCGGGCGGGGTACGCCGGCGAGATGGCCTATCTCACCCGGACCGAGGAGGCCCGGCGCCACCCGGGAGCGTGGTTACCGTGGGCCCGTTCTGTTGCCTCCGTCGCCATGAACTATTACACACCATTCTCCCGCGAGGCGGCCCCACCGGGCCCGCCTAGGGGGTGGATCTCCCGATACGCCTGGGGAGATGATTATCACGCCCTTCTCGAAGGGCGGCTCGATTCGCTCTTGGCCTGGGTTCGAAGGAAGGCCGGCGGGACAGTCCACGGCAGGGTCTACGTTGACACCGGGCCTGTCCTGGAGCGTGATTTCTCTGGCCGGACCGGCATCGGATGGATCGGAAAAAACACGCACCTCATCTCCCCGAAGCGGGGCTCCTGGTTTTTCCTCGGGGAGTTGTTCTTGAGCCTCGATCTCCCTCCGGACCGGTCGATCAGGGACCGGTGCGGCTCGTGCGATCTCTGTCTGAAGGCCTGCCCGACCAACGCCTTCGTCGGACCGTATCGCCTGGATGCCCGCCGCTGCATCTCCTACTTGACGATCGAGCTCAAGGGAAGTATGCCGGTCGAGATGCGGCCGCTGGTCGGCAATCACGTCTTTGGCTGCGACATCTGCCAAGACGTCTGCCCGTACAATGTCAAGGCGAAACCCAGCGAAGAGCCCGCCTTCCAGCCACGGGACGGACTTCATGCGCCGGAGCTGATTCCGCTGCTTGCGCTCGACGAGAAGGAGTTCCGGGCGCTCTTCAAGGGAAGCCCCATTCGGCGCCCGAAGCGGCGAGGGTTCTTGCGGAACGTGGCGGTGGCCCTCGGCAACCTGAGATCTGTTGGGTCGGTCCCAGCCTTAGCCAAAGCACTCTCGGATCAGGACCCGCTCGTGCGGGGGCACGCCGCCTGGGCTCTGGGGCAGATCGGGACGACGGAGGCACGCGCGGCGCTTGCTGAGGCGCTGTGGCGCGAGACCGATCCCGAGGCGAAGGCAGAGATCGAGCGGGCGCTATCGGGTAAGACGGCTACAGTTACGGAGTCATCTCCCAACAATGGCGAGGGAGCAGGAAGTCTTGAAAGGTAGTGAAGCGGGTTGCCAACAGCTCAGCGCCTTTGGGCCTTGACGATGACGTGAGCCTTGGTGGTCAAGTCCCTCGCCCTGCTTTCGAGATAGATGAGGAAGCCATCCCACCGGCCGTCGGTTTTCCATTTTCCGGCTATGCCTGCCGATTCCAGGTAGGAGAGTGCCTCATCCTGATCCGCAAAATGCACCACCTCCTGCTCGACACCGAGATAGACAGGTTCGAACCCAGCTTCTAGGAGGGCCGTTTCAAGCTGTCCCTCGGCGTACGCATATCGGGAGGCCTTGCCGCTCTCTTTCCATTGGTCTTGGTGGAAGGCCGCAAAGGCGATAAAGCGCCCCGGCTCAAGCACAGCGGCCGCTCGCCGCAGGATCTCGTCCGACATGCAGAGATTGGCAACCACGAGATCGATCGGGCCCAGGTCACGATAATCGATGTTCTCCGCATCGCAGCACACGAACGTCGCGTGATCGAGCCCGAGAGCCAACGCGCGATCCCGCGCTCGCACGATCGCCTCGGCTGAGTGGTCGATCCCGATGATCCGGCGGGCTTCCTTCCACTCGACCATTGCTGCTCCTTTTCCCTTGCATTGTACGACAGCATCCCGGAAAATATCACCGTCCTTTTTGAGCCTGAGCGGGAGAGCCAATGGGCTTTACAACCTCTGGCCTTTCCGATAAGCTAGGCTCCTGGACGGGTCCCGCACAGGGCAGGTGACGAGGAGGCTGATCAAGCATGAAGGCGCTGTTCGATAATCTTGGGCTGAGGGCGAAGCTCCTCATGATGATGTTCTCCCTTCTGCTGCTGACCCTGGCCTCTCTGTTCGTCCTGTATTGGCAGGCGGAGCGGGCGCTGATCGACCAGGTGGAGAAGCACACCATGGACCTCTCCACGGCCATTCAGATCAGCGTGGAGCGCCTCACGTCCAAGGGGCGGACTGACGAGGCGCGCCTTCAGGATTATGTGAGTCGGCTGCAACAACAAGGGGTCAATGAGATCTCGATCATCAGCAATGAGAAGGAGGTCATCGCCAGCAGCAATCCCAAGCGGGTTGGGGCCACGATCGACCCCAAGCGCCGGGACCTCTTCATCACCGCCCGGTTGGGCGATGCGCTCGGGGCCGAGAAGGGTCAAAAGAACTACAACCTGATCGTGCCGATCGTGGTCGGCAACCAGCGGATGGGCTACGCCCTGATCACCATGGTGCTGGATGATTTCGCCCACATCTCGCGATTTAACTTCATCAAGAGGCTGATCGCGACCGTGCTGGTCTTCGGCCTCGGGATTGTTGCCTCTCTCATCCTTTCCTGGAAGTACACCAAGCCGATTGACCAGGTGGTCCAGGCGGCGCGGCGCGTGGCCCAGGGCGATCTTCGGGAGACCTTGCCTGTGGAGCGGCGAGATGAAATCGGCCAGCTCACCGAGAGCTTCAACGACATGGTGGCCAAGCTCAGGGCGAACAAGGAGCTGGAGAACCGTCTCCATCGGGCGGAGCACCTTTCCAGCATCGGCCAATTGGCCTCGGGCATCGCGCATGAGATCCGCAATCCCTTGAACTTCATCAACCTGAGCATCGATCATCTGCAAAGTCGATTTGGGCCTCCCGATCCACGATCGAGGGACGAGTTCACCTACCTGGTCTCCGGCGTCAAAGCCGAGATCCATCGTCTGGACACCATGATCACCAATTTCCTGACCTACGGCAAGCCGCTCAAGCTCCAGCCGCGCCCGTGTGATCTGCCGCCGCTGTTAGACGATGTGGCGAGGATGGCCGGCGGGAAGGCAAAGGAACAGGGGATCGAGATCGAGCGTGGCTATCCGGCTGAGTTGCCCAGGGTGTTGGTGGACGGGGAGCAGATCAAGACCTGCTTCGTGAATGTCCTGGTGAACGCCTTCCAGGCCATGCCTCAAGGGGGAAAGCTATCGATCGCCGCTCAGTTGGTAAACGGGGCCGACCCATCGAGCTCAGCCCCTCTTCTCGGGGACGGACGGTGGGTTGAGGTCAGTTTCCGCGACACCGGGTGTGGGATCGCCTCCGAGGACCTCCCGAAAGTCTTTGAGCCGTACTTCACGACGAAGGAGGTCGGGATCGGCCTGGGGTTGGCCCTGACGAAAAAGATTGTGGAGGAGCATGGCGGGTTGATCGCGCTGGACAGCGCCCGCGAACAGGGAACGACCGTCAGGATCAGGCTGCCGGTGGGGGGGCAGGCCTGATGCCGAGGGGCAGGGTCCTGGTGGTTGATGACGAGGGACCGCAGCGGGAGATCCTGCGGACCATCCTGTCGGCTGAGGGCTACTCGGTCGAGACGGCGCCCGGAGGCGGAGAGGCTGTGAGGCGATGCCAGGAGAAGCCATTCGACCTGGTTTTGACCGATCTTCGGATGCCTGGGACCGATGGCCTCTCACTGGTGGAGCGGTTGACGCGGGACGACCCGCCCACCCTGGTCATCTTGATGACCGCATACGGCTCTCTGGATTCGGCCGAGCAGGCGCTGAAGCGGGGAGCATTCGACTACCTGACCAAACCGATCGAGCGGGAAGAGCTTCTGCTCACCATCAAGCGGGCCTTCGAACGGATCCAGTTGAGCGAGGAAAACCGGCTCCTGCGACAGCAACTGGAGGAACGCTTCCGCATCGAAGGGATCGTCGGCAGCCACTTCCGGATGCAGGAGGTCTTCGAAAAGATCCACAAGGTCTCTGAGAGCAACTCCACTGTGCTGCTGATCGGGGAGAGTGGGACGGGGAAGGAGATGGTTGCCAGAACCATCCATCGACAGAGCCAACGCAGGGATCACCCCTTCATCGCGGTGAACTGTGCGGCGATTCCCGAAAGTCTGCTTGAGAGTGAGATCTTTGGCCATGAGAGAGGCGCATTTACAGGGGCTGTGGAGCGAAGAGCTGGCTGCTTTGAGTTAGCGGATGGAGGGACGATCTTTCTCGATGAAGTGGCAGAGATGCAGGTATCGACCCAGGCAAAATTCCTGCGAATTCTCCAGGGCGGAACGTTCAGAAGGCTGGGAGGGAAGAACGAGATCGATGTTGACGTGCGAGTCATCGCTGCCACCAACAAGGATCCCGCCGACGCGGTCAAAGAGGGGTTATTGAGGGAGGACCTGTTTTATCGATTGAACGTGGTGTCCATCGTTATCCCGCCGCTGCGGGAGCGAAGCACCGATATCTCACAGCTGGTCGAGCATTTCATCAAGAAACACGCTGAGAGCACACGAAAGCCAATTCGCGGGATCACCAATGAGGCGATGCGGCTCCTGATGAACTATCACTGGCCAGGCAACGTTCGACAACTTGAGGCGGTGGTGGAGCGGGCAATGCTCCTTTCCGAGGGGCCTGAGATCGAGCATTACGACCTTCCGATCGAAGTGCGATTCTTCGCCCTTCCCGCCCAACCCGTCCCTGTGAGCGCGCCTGGCGGCACGTTCGGGATCGAGATCCCCGAACAGGGGATCTCGTTCGAGGCGCTGGAGCGCGATCTGATCGTGCAAGCCATGGAGAAATCCGATTGGGTGATCACGAAGGCCGCGCGGCTCCTGGGCCTGAGCTACCGGACCCTTCAGTACCGGCTGGAGAAGTTTCACATCAAACGAGGTGACAAAGCTGTTTCCGCAGTGCCGGAGGGCGAATTAACCGAGCAGGCGTGAGGGCAGAAAGGGGGGATGTGAGTGGGGAGTGTGGTCAAAAAGCGTCGAAAGAAGATGAGCAAGCACAAGCACAAGAAGCTTCTGAAGCGGACCCGGCATCAGCGCCGGAAGAAATAAGGCCAGGCACTAAACTTTCGGGCCGTTGGCCTGTTCTAATAGCATAGATTCTCGTGATTTGCGTTGTGGCGGGCTGGGGGGACAGCCAAGGGTTATGGTTTCCCGGGGGCGCCCTTGGAAGAGAGCGGAGTTCTGGGGCTCGGCCGATCGAGCGGGGGATGGTTCTCGGTGAGAGACAAGGACCTTGCGCGAGGCGGACTTCGGACTGATCGATCGGTTCTTGCGGGGCGATGGGACTGCGTTCGATGAATTGGTCCGAAAGCGCCAGCGGGAAGTCTACAATTTGGCATATCGGATGACCAGGAATGCTGAGGATGCTCGTGACGTCTCGCAGGAAGCCTTTCTTCAAGTGTACAAGAACCTGGATCGTTTCGATCGTCGCTCCAGCTTTTCCACCTGGCTCTACCGGATCGTGGTGAATCGCTGTCTCAACCATCTGAATCGGGGTTCCCGCTCCCCCCACCGCGTGGTTGACGAGGCACCAGAGCCGGTCGATCCTTCCGAGGGGTCGCTGGGGCAACTGGAGGAGAAAGAACGACAGGACGCCCTCGCCCGTGCCATTGAGACCCTCCCCCCGCAACAGCGGGCGAGCCTGACGTTGCGCGTGCATCATCAACTGGCGCACCGGGAGATCGCCGAGATTCTGGGGGTCACCGAGGCGACGGCCAAGGTACATTATTTTCATGCCGTGAAAGCTCTGCGGCAGAGGTTGGCTCATTTGCGCGAAGGCGCATGATGGCCGAGAGGATCACGCTTCGAGATGCGATGCGAGGAAGCTGAAACCAGGTTGCTGGAATTGGTGGATGAGGAGCTGCCCTTCGAGCGGCGCGGCGAGACCCTTTCGCATCTTCAGACCTGTACGTCCTGCGCCACCGAGTTCTCCGCGTACCAGAATCTCCTGGCGCTGGTCCAGGCCGAAGCGGTTCCGGAGCCGTCGCCGCGCTTCTGGGAGGAGTTCCTCCCCTCGCTGAAACACCACATCCAACAGGAGGCCTTCGACAGCAAGCAGGAATCCACCGGCTCGTTGGCTGGCCTCCGATCGTGGTTCGTCTTTTCCCGGCCCTTCATTGCCGGCGTGGCTGTTGCGGCGGTCTCCATCCTCATCGTCATCAGGCTGCCGGGCTTCTTGCCGGTCTGGCCCGACCGACACGACACGCCGCCCGCGAGGGAGCAGTCCGCGAGCCGCGAAAGCGGAAACGGGAGTGTGGCCATGAGCCCGAACGCCGATGACGTGAAGCGACGCTCAGGCGAGCCGTACGTGCTGGCGGGAGAAATCGTCGATGATCCCTCAGCCCTGGCGGCTGCCATTGAACGCCTCCCCTGGGTGAATGAGATTGCGGATCGGATCGAAACCGCCTGGGTCCAGCACCCCGAGTCCGACCCCGCGGAATGGATTGCCTCGCTGAGCGAGGAGGAACGTCAGATCCTGCTCGATCGCCTGAGGAGTTTCCGATGGTCACAGTCATGAGACCCTCGTGGGATGGTGCTTTAGCCAGACGTCGCCGTGCCCTTCTGGCCGTTGGTGGAGTCGTCGGGGTGTTCCTCGTAGTCTCTTCGGCCAAGGGGCAGCCGTTCACGCCTCCAGGTCCCGGTTCGCCAGGGCCCGGAGAGGGAAGACGTATGATTGAGACGATCAAGATCTGGAAGATGACGGAAGCGCTCGATCTCAGTGAAGATCAGGCAGCCAAGCTCTTTCCCAAACTGACTCAATTGGAGGCTGCACGCCGCGAATTCCAGAGGCGGCAACACCTGCTGCGAGATGAACTTGCCGTGCTGCTGAGACAGCGGCCCTCGCGGGATCAGGACATCAAAGCGAGGCTGGAGGAGCTGGATCGCACCGAAGCCGACTTCAGGGGGCGGGAGCGCGCCGTGAGAAACGAAGTCCGAACGATCTTGAGTCTGGAACAACAGGCCCGGCTGACCCTATTCGAAGAGCGGTTTGAGGCCGAGATGCGGCGGACCATCCTGGATCTTCGGATACGTCGCCAGGGGCTCTTCCCGTCCGGGCCGGGCCAGGGCATCAGACCACCCGCCGTCAGAGATCGACCCCCGTTGCCCGTCGAGGGCGGGCCGCCACCCAGATGACCGTGTGAGCAGATCACGGCAGCGAAGTGATCCTTCGTTTTGTGGGGTTAGCGTTTCCTTCCAATCCCACCACCAACACCTTGATAATCATCTGCCACTATTAAGATTGCCGCCTCAAGACGGAGG
>JACQEV010000247.1 GCA_016200385.1 Candidatus Methylomirabilota bacterium | reverse complement strand
TGGCCGAGGATATGACGGCGGGTATGGACGTGCCACCGTTTGCCCGCGCGGCCATGGACGGGTATGCGGTCAGGGCGGAAGACACCTTCGGGGCCGGAAACTTCTCTCCCAAACTCCTGGAGCTGATCGAAGTGATCCATGCGGGGGAGAGCGCCAGCAAGGAAGTCCGCCCTGGGAGCTGCATCCAGGTGGCCACTGGCTCCCCAATGCCTCGTGGAGCCGATGCCGTGGTCATGGTGGAGGACACGGAACTGGACGATGCCAAGGTCAAGGTCTATAAGCCCGTCTATCCTCACCAGAACGCCTCGCCGCTCGGGGAGGATATCAAACAGGGAAGGCTCGTCCTGTCGCCGGGGATGTTGCTGGACCCGAGCAAGATCGGCGTGCTTGCCGCCCTTGGGTTCCAGAAGGTTCTCATCTACCAAAAACCCCAAGTGGCAGTGATCCCTTCCGGTAATGAAATCCTTGCGCCCGGAGACCCCCTGACCCCCGGGAAGATCTACGACATCAACTCCTATACCCTTTCTGCCTTGATCATGGAAAACGGCGGGATTCCACGGATCTTCCCAATCATGAAGGACACCTTGGAATCAGTGATCTCCACAATCCGCGAGGCGCTCACCTTCGATCTGATCGTCCTGTCGGGCGGCAGCTCGGTGGGCGAGCGGGACATGATGGTGGAGGCTGTGGAACGGATGGGGGAGCTGAAGTTTCACGGCATCGCGGTCAAGCCAGGAAAGCCCACCCTGTGCGGGATTGTGGAGGGGCGTCTGGTGCTGGGAATGCCCGGCTACCCGACGTCGTGCCTCACAAACGGCTACGGGATCTTGGCCCCCGCGCTCCTGAAAATGGCGAGGCTAGGCCAGCGGAGCCTCGCCTCGGTGAAGGCTCCCATGGCCCGTCGATATACTTCGACGATCGGGCGACATCAGTACCTTCCTGTCCGCCTCGATGGCGGCGAGGTCGTCCCCGTCTTCAAGGAGTCAGGAGCCATCACCTCGATGGCCGATGCGGAAGGATACATCGAGATTCCTGCGAACGTTGACCTCGTCGAGAAGGGGGAAATCGTCGAAGTCCTCCTTTTTTGAGATGCCTTTCGTCCCCATTCTTTCTTCACCTTGGGCCGCGTCGCCTCATCGCCCCGGATGGGTGACGTCTTGATAACAGGTAGGGCACGGTCAGGGCTGGCGGTCCTCATCTGACGTGTTCGGGACAATGCGACGATGGATCTGAAGCTCGTCAAGCAACTGGCCATTCCATCATCCACCAAGATCGTCATGCTGATCTCGGACGGGTTGGGTGGCCTGCCAAGAGAGGTGGACGGTCAAAGCGAGCTGGAGGTGGCCAGGATCCCCAATCTCCACGCCTTGGCCGCTCGCTCCCTGTGTGGCTTGATCGAGATGGTGGGCCCAGGGATCACTCCGGGCAGTGGGCCGGGGCATCTTGCCCTCTTCGGGTACGATCCGTACACGTACCAGATCGGACGGGGGGTCCTTGAAGGGTGCGGGATCGACCTGGAGATGGGCCCAAGCGACGTGGCGAGCCGCGGCAACTTCTGCACGCTCGATGAGGAAGAGAGGATCGTGGATCGCCGGGCCGGCCGAATCTCAACCGAGACCTGCGAGCACCTGTGTTGCAAGCTCGACCAGATCCGTATAGAAGGGGTCGAGCTGATCGTCAGGCCAGTCAAGGAGCACCGGCTGGTGGTGGTCTTTCGGGGGAAGGGGCTCTCGGACGCCCTCACCGATTCCGACCCGCTCGCGCCGGGCCAGGCGCCCCTCGCTGTGATGGCCATCCGTCCGGAGGCAGAACGGACAGCGGTGCTGGTCAATCGGTTCCTCGACCAGGCACGTGGGGCGCTGAAGGAGGAGAAGCCGGCGAATATGATCTTACTGAGGGGCTTTGCCGCCCCGCCGAAGCTCCCCCTGTTTCCCGATCTGTTTCTGCTCCGCGCGGCAGCGATCACGTGTTATCCCATGTACCGTGGCTTGGCGAAGCTGGTTGGTATGGATGCCTTGCCATTCTGTGTGGATCTGGATGACGAGCTGCGGGTGTTGGCTGCGAATTACGACCGGTACGATTTCTTCTACGTTCATTTCAAAGCGACCGATCGCGCCGGTGAGGACGGCGACTTCGAAGGGAAGGTGGCCGCGCTGGAAGAGCTCGATCGGCGCATTCCCGCGTTTTTGGAGCTGCACCCCGACGTGTTCATTGTGACGGGCGATCATTCGACGCCGGCCGTCCTGAAGGGGCATAGCTGGCACCCGGTTCCCTTCCTTCTCTGGTCCCGATCGTGCCGCCCGAACGGTGTGAGCGGGTTTACTGAGAAAGACTGCGCGAGTGGGCCTCTGGCGAGGATGCAGGCTGTGGATCTGATGCCGCTCGCAATGGCTAACGCCTTGAGATTCAAGAAGTTTGGAGCCTAAATGCCTCCTCGGTATTCAAATTGACAACCACGTAATGGTTATCTATGATCTTAATGGTAGCACGGAGACAGGTGGCGCAGGAAAAAGGACCAAGATCGCTGGTATGAGATATGGGAGATGATGGTCTGCTGAAAATTGGCGAGCTCGCAAAAAGGACCGGCACCACACTGCGGACGATTCGCTACTACGAGCAGCTCGGCCTGATCAGCCATTTCGCCCGGACAAAGGGCGGGTTTCATCTCTATTATCCGGATGACTGCCAAACGATCCGGTTCATCAAGAGCTTGCAGCTTTTGGGGAGACCTCTGGCCGAGATCAGGCGACTGCTGCAGCGACGTCAGAGGGCCGGGTCGGGCGCCGAAGGAACTCCAGAGATTATGGAGATTTTAGGCAAACAGCTTGTGGAGATCGAGGCGCGTGTTGCCACCTATCACCAGATCAAGGAGTCAATCAGAGAGACCCTGGACATCTTGCAAGCGTGTAAGGAGTGCCCGCTTAAACCCTCAAGGGATGTCTGTTGTCGGTGCGACGCGGTCACTTCGATGAGGGAGGTTCCCTTGCCGATGCAGGCGATGATCGCCGCGTTGTGAGTCAATGAGGCTGTAAGAGAGAGCGCTAGAAGGAACGGTATAACCAGATGTCCATCACCCTTCCGATCTATATGGATCACCACTCGACCACGCCGGTCGCCCCTGAGGTCTTCGAGGCGATGCATCCCTATTTCTGCGAGCGCTTCGGCAACGCCGCCTCCCGCAGCCATCCCTTCGGGTGGGCAGCGGAGGAGGCGGTGGAGCAGGCGCGCGCGCAGGTGGCCCATCTGCTTGGCTGTAAACCGGCAGAGATCGTCTGGACGAGCGGCGCCACCGAGGCGGACAACCTCGCGATCAAAGGGGTGGCTGCCGCCTACCGGGAGAAGGGCCGGCACATCATTACCTCCGGCATCGAGCACCACGCGGTCCTCGACCCTTGCAAGCGGCTGGAGCGTGAGGGGTATCAGGTCACCTACCTCCCTGTGGACCGGACCGGACGGGTCGATCCGGCCGATGTCGAGCGGGCGATCACCAAGGAGACGATCCTCATTTCGATCATGGCCGCCAACAACGAGATCGGGACCCTGCAGCCTATGGCCGAGATCGGCCGGATCGCCAAGCGGCATGGCGTCCTCTTCCATACCGACGCCGCCCAGTACGTGGGGAAGCTCCCCCTCTCCGTGGAGGAGTGGCACGTTGACCTCCTCTCGGCCTCGGCCCACAAAATGTACGGTCCCAAGGGAGTGGGCGTCCTCTATGTGCGGATGAGCAAACCCCGTGTCAAGCTTGTCCCCCAGATGGACGGTGGCGGGCATGAGAAGGGCCGTCGCTCGGGGACGCTCAATGTTCCCGGCTGTGTTGGCTTGGGCGCCGCCTGCATGCTCGCCGAGCGGGAACTCACGACTGAGCCTGCTCGTCTGACCGCACTTCGCGAGCGCCTGCGGGCCGCTCTTTGGGCCGGGGTCGACTACATTCACCTGAACGGTCACCCGACCGAGCG
>JACQEV010000246.1 GCA_016200385.1 Candidatus Methylomirabilota bacterium | reverse complement strand
CCGTCAGATCAAGCATCGCGACCGCTCCGCAGTTTCGCGTTTCGGGTTTCGGGTTTCGGGCAAGCAAAACTCAGGACAAGAAACCTGGCATGTGGCACTCGAAACCCGAAACTTCTTTCAACGCGTTCACCTCAGTTTCAACGTGGTCAGCGAAAGGAGGGCAAGGATGAAGGAGATGATCCAGAATCTGACGATGATCTTTGGCTCCGCCATCCCGTTCAGTTCATAGTGATGATGGATTGGTGCCATCCGGAAGACACGCCTGCCGGTCGCCCGATACGAGAAGACCTGAAGAATCACCGAGATCGCCTCTGCCGCGAAGACCCCGCCCACGATCAGGAGGAGTAACTCGTTCTTGACCAGGACGGCCAGGGTTGCCAGGGCGGCTCCGAGCGCCAGCGAGCCGGTATCGCCCATAAAGAGCTGCGCCGGGTAGGCGTTGTACCAGAGGAATCCCAGGCTCGCCCCGACAATCGCCCCTCCGAAGACCGTGAGTTCGGAACTTCCTCTCACGAAGACCACCTGCAGGTAGTGGGCAATGGCGGCATGTCCCGCAATGTATGCCAGGACCGTGTACGCGGCGGCGGCCATCAGGATCGGGCCGATGGCCAACCCGTCCAGTCCGTCGGTCAGGTTCACGGCATTCGAGCTGCCCACGATGACCAGCGCGACGAAGATGATGTAGCCCCACCCCAGATCGGGCATCCAGTTTTTGAAGAACGGGATAGCCAACTTGGTGGTAAAGGCATCCACCGGGTTGACGTAGAGGACTGCGCCGACCAGCAGGCTCGGAATCAGTTGCCAGACCAGCTTTGTCCTGACCGAGAGACCCTTGCTGTTCTTGCCTGCCACCTTCAGGTAATCGTCGGCAAAGCCGAGCGCGCCCATCCAGGCTGCGCAGAACAGGACCAGCCAGACGAAGCGGTTGGTGAGATTTGCCCAGAGCAGCGTAGAAATGAAAACGGACGTGAGGATCAGGAGGCCACCCATCGTCGGCGTTCCAGCCTTCTTCAAATGGCTCTCGGGGCCGTCGTTCCTGATGCTCTGTCCGATCTGCAACTGACGCAACTTGCGGATCAGAATGGGCCCCAGAAGGAGGCTGATCAAGAGCGCGGTGATGATGGCACCAGCCGTACGGAAGGTAACGTAACGGAAGACATTGAAACCACTGTACGTCTCACGTAACGGGAAGAGAAGATGGTAAAGCATTAGAGTTCGTGTCCCCCCATCAATACGGCGGATTAGGGTTTAGGGTCCAGGCTTTCGAAGTACCCTTCGGGTTCGTTTAGCTTTTACCCTATACCCTATACCCTCCCCCCTATGCCCTGCCTCTTACTTCCCCGGCGTCACCAGATGCCGGCGATCCACCAACACCTTGCCTTCTTTCGACTCGAATTGGGTTAACCTCTTCTCTTGATGGGCCTCAAACGCCAAATCCACCAAGCGGACGATAAGCTCCGTCGGCTTGACTCCGCTGGCCTCCCAGAGGGCAAATGAAAGAGACCCCGGCATGGTATTGATCTCATTCACATACGGCTTCATCGTCGTCGACTCGATGAGGAAATCAACCCGAGAGATCCCCCGTGAATCGATCGCCTTGAAAGCCTCCGCCGCCAGGCGCCGCACCTCCTCAGACAATCTTTGGGGAATCCTGGCGGGGATGATACTTGGAGCGAGGTCTGCCCGTCCCGGCTTCTTGTCCTCTGGATACTTTTCATGATAGCTCACAATCTGACCCGAACTGATGAGCTCCTCACACTCTGACACCGTGAGCGTGTGGTTCCCCAACACACTGCACTGGACTTCGAGCCTGTGCTGAATAGCCCGCTCTACCAATACTCGCTGGCTGAACCGCATCGCCCGTCGCAAGGCGCCCAGGACCTCTTCCGATGCTTTGGCCATCCCGATGCCAATGCTCGAGCCCGCCACCGCCGGCTTCACCACGACCGGGTACCCAAGCAGACTCTCGACTGCCTTCACCGCTGCAGCCTCATCCTCCAACAGTTGGCGCCGGCTCATGGAAATCCCGTCCACGGTAGGAAGGCCAGCCCCACGGAACGCCAGCTTGGAGATGATCTTGTCCATTCCCACGGCCGAGGCAACCACGCCGGCGCCGATGTAGGGAAGGTCTGCAAGCTCGAACAGGCCCTGTATTGTGCCATCTTCCCCATGCGTCCCATGTATGACGGGGAAGGCGACATCGATCTTCGGGTAGAGCCGCTTGCGGAGCCAGCCCCTCCGCTCCTGGCGCGGCACAAGTGACTGAACGGACGGGTCGGGCGCCAGAAAGAGCGGCTCGACCCCCGTGGCGTGTGGGCCGCGGTCCAAGTTGGCCAGTTGCGGGACATACTTCTCCTTATTCAACCTCAATTTCTCCGCATCGATTTTGGCCCTCTCCGCCGGCCCCACCTGCGATCCGAGGTCCGCCAGTTTCCGTATCTCAGCGTCCACGGACAACAGGTCTCGAACAGCCTCTCCGGACAACCAGGTACCCTCTGCAGTGAGGAAGATGGGCAGCGTCTCAAATCGGTCCTGCAACTTCAGCAACACCTCGTACACCTTGCTGGCAGTCATGACCGAGACTTCGCGTTCGACAGAGCGACTTCCGAAAATAAGGCCGACTCGTCTGACAGCGTGACTCATGACAGCTCCAGGTACGTATCAGGAAGGCGATTCTCATACAGAAGAATATCGCCTTGGCGAACGATCTCCTTCAGGCAGTCTGCCACCTCCCCGCTGTGTCGGGCCACCAGGATCCGGTTTTCGGAGAACCCGCCCTCGCGAAGTCCTTCGCGGAGCGGCAGCGTTTGCGTCGGCCCGACAAGGACCACGTAATCGCAGACTAGGGCGGCGGCTCGCCCCAAGCGGCGGTTCTCCTCCGCCTCGATCCGGCCCAACTCCACCAAGCCGGGCGTGATCAAGATCTTCGAGCCTCCCTCAAACTGGCCGAGGACCTCTAAGGCCATGTGCGCCCCGAGCGGATTGGCGTTCGCCACATCGATGAGCTTGACGACCCCGCCTTCTTCGCGGACCTCGAGGCGCTTGGGCGGTGGCGTGAGAGACTTCACCCCCTCCCGAATTTCCTCTAAGGGCACACCGTACTCCAAGGCCGCGGCCGTGGCAGCCAGTATGTTGGCGATGTTATAGCTCCCCAGTAGTCTCGTCTCGAACATGGCCGTGCCAGCCTCAGTCTGTACGTGGAAGGCCGAGCCCCTATCGGAGATCTTGACATTCTTTCCCCGCACGTCCAACGCCCTTTCGTCTTCACCGATCCCATACAGCAGAGTGCGCCTGCCTTCCCGTCGCGCACGATCCGCCAAGCGCAGGCAGCCTGGGTCGTCCGCATTTATGATGGCCGGGCCATTTGGCGGGAGTGAGGCTATTAGCTCATACTTTGCCTCGGCAATCCGCTCGGGGGTTCGGAACCGCTCGAGGTGCTGGACCCCGACGGCAGTGAGGATACCAAGCTTGGGCCGCAGGATTTCGCACACTTCCCGGATCTCTCCAGGGCCATAGGCCGCCACCTCCACAACGAAAAACTGGTGGTCGTCTCGGAGGTTTTCGCGAATGATCCGAGTAATGCCCATCGTGGTGTTGAGTCCATCGGGGGTCTTGTAGACCGGGTAACGTCTCCCTAACAGGGCGGCTGTGATGAACTTCGTCGTCGTCTTGCCGTAGCTGCCTGTGATCCCAATGACCTGCCCGGGATACCTGCGCATGCGCTGTTTTGCCTGCGCGCAGTATCGCCGATTGATAGCCTGCTCCAGCGGGGCGAGGCTGAGATTCGCCAGGAAGACCGTTCCCGCTGTGACCTCGGACACAACAACCAACCCGGTGGCAAGGCCGATCGCAACGAGGAAGGCACGAGTGGCTGCCAAAAGGGGAGACAGCAGGGCCATGGTCAGCACCGTGGTTCCAGCCATAATCGCCATCGCGAGGATGAACGTCACCGCGGTGAGACGTACCGCTCGAGGTGTGAATTGCAGTCGCTGACTTACCTGAAGGGAAGACCGATGGGCGCTCAGCCACATCCCGGCGGCCATCCAGACCATGTAGAATATGATGACGGGGAGGCGAAACCATGCCAGAATGATCCCCGCAACCAGCACCACCGCTTGGAGAAGGGCCGCCTGAGCGTCGAGGACCATCCTCCAGCGCCTCGAGATCCAGCCCCACAGACGTGGACTCTTGTAGCGCTCCACCTGTGCGAGATACAAGAAGTCCAGGTGCCTGGTCACGACGAGCACGACGTACGGCAACAATGAGGCTGCGGCCCGACGCAACATCAGGACAACGAGCGCTGTCCGCGGACCCATCACGTTCAGTGCGCCTCCAGCAATGTCCTCTTGGAATTGGTGGGCACAGTGCCAAGTCGAGAAACGAGCCGGGTACTCGCCAGAGGTGCGTGCAAGCGCGGCCCCCTGGGCCAACCGGGACGAATGGTGTCACGTACATCGCAAGGAGTGCCCCGGGGTGAGGCCTCGTCGCCAGGCGAAGTTAAAGCTAATTGGACCGGCACTAGTGCCGTTCCAACTATTTGCGCCGATACAGTAAAGCTTCGGTGAACGCGATGTATGTGCCGCATAGCTTTCTGCCATTTAGCCGCAACAAGTTGGAACGGTACTAGCCCTGACACAAAAAATCTCCCACGAGCCTACTGAAACGGTCCGGCCTGTCCACAAACGGGAAATGGCCAGCCCCT
>JACQEV010000031.1 GCA_016200385.1 Candidatus Methylomirabilota bacterium | reverse complement strand
CACTATCTGCTGGACTATCAGAGTTCCACGCGGACTCAGACCATCGCCCCTACCAATGCAGCTAGAGCGAACAAGGCAAGTGTGTGGAGGGGAATTAAGCGCCAACTAGAGAAGGCAGATCCGAAAGACTGGAAGTCAAGGTGGAGAAACGAACTGCGGCCGCTCCTAAAGCGGAGCGAGGGGCGCAAAGCGGGAGGCGCGCCCTGGGGAGGGGTCTGGTTGCTGAAGACCTACTTCGAGATGCTGACTGGAAAGCCGCGGTGGTCTATCATCGCGGCGCTCCTTAATGATTGCCAAAAAATTCGAAGATGGGCGCCTGCCACGCTAAGGGCGACATGGCACAAGCGGCAGCACGAGTTCGAAATATGGAACGAAGAGGCTTTCCTGTATGCACGCTGCTCGATGATGCGAAAACACAAGTATGGAGACGCACGATTTCGCCAGTTCCTCGAAGAGTTACTTTCAAAGCTTGATGATCTTATGCGTCGCCGGATCGAGAAGCTACAGGACTATGGCTGCAACGTTCGGAATATTGCTGAGGCTGTTTTCATTAGCGAGGAAGCTGTCAGAGATTACTTATCTCCGAGGCGTGTCTGGCGGACGCGGTGAGGTGGTGAGCGGAAAGGAGTTGTGAATGGCGAAATGTGAGTGGGCAATTCTCTCTGATTACGCTTTTCGAGATTCTGGCGGGAAGATCTGCATCATACGGATCGGAAGGCGGGTACGACCATGGCTGGTATTCGCCGCCACGAACATGGAGGTGTTCAAGCGTTCTAGATTCCCTTTTGACTGAGAGCCCAGGGAGCTCCCGGGCAGTGTTTCACTCCGCTCGGCCTTTAAAGTCAATCCATATGCAGGGCGCGATGTAAAATCAGGCTCATCATCCCCCATCCCAGGCCGCGCGACGACTTGGTGTGCAATCTGCGCAGCTGAGGGTGGACACTACCCGGCAGTCAGTAATACTTGACACTTGTGGAGAGACCTGCGTTTGATTCATAGGTGGGGCGCTACGAGAGAACCATTCAGAGAGATTCACGATAGAGGAGGTTATGATCATGGGAATGAAGTTCACATTGGACTACTGGGAAGATGAGGGGTGGTATGTCGGTCGGCTGCGGGAAGTCCCAGGCGTCTTCAGTCAAGGGAAAACACTCGATGAACTCGAAGAGAATATCCGGGAGGTCTACCAGCTCATGCGGAAGGAACAGCCGATTGTTCGTCGGCGCCAGCGGGCCCGGTCGAAGCTCATTGCGATCCCCGCGTGAAACGGCGGGACCTTATTCGAGAGCTAATCCTGGCCGGCTGTGTCCTTAAGCGGCGCGGCAGGAAGCACGATCTCTACACAAACCCGAGGACCGGTCGCAGTGCACCTGTCCCACGCCACACTGAGATAAAAGAGAGCCTTTGCGATCTCATACGGAAGCAGCTCAGCATCTAGCCATGGCTTGCTGGCATCCACGCCAGCGGTTGCGCCGGAGTTGCATTTTCACGTTACGAGATGCCACGTTCTGCCGCATCCTGCAACGCTAAGTCTCGGAAGTTATTGATTCTTCATCCTCCTGAGAGGGATTAACGGGTTGGTGGGTTCGACCCCCACACGCCTCCGCCAGCTTTCTTCTTAGCTCTCAGATCTCCAGACCATCGTTTACGCCGCTACGCCCTGAAGCCTTCATCGGGCTCCTTCCAGAATGACCCGTCTGCAAGCTGTCCGGTTCATGGACTATCAAGCATTTTCGTGCTTGAAGGGGAGTTGTCAGGTGGGCGGCGAGATGGTAAGGTACTTCCCTGGAGGCGAATGTCTTTGCAAGTGGGAACGGGTCGGCGTTCGTGCGAAGAGGAGGAGACGATGGACTGCGTGTTTTGCAAGATCCGCGATGGCGTGATCCCATCAGTGAGAATCTACGACGATGAGGGCACCTTCGCCATCATGGACATTAACCCGCTCAACGAGGGCCACCTATTGGTGATCCCTAAGGCGCATGCTGCGACGATCTACGACATCACTGAGAACGATTTGGGCCGGTCGGCCGTCGTCGCCAAGCGGATCGCGCTCGCCGTGCAAAGGGCGCTGCGGCCCGACGGCCTGAACCTGTTGCAGGCGAACGGTGCAGCCGCGTTCCAGTCGGTCCCGCACTTCCACCTGCACTTGATCCCGCGGTGGAACGGCGACGGAAAAGGTTTTGACTGGAAACTGGTGAAGGGCGATCCGGAGAAAATCCGGGCGACGGGGCAGACGATCCGAGCAGCACTCTAAGCTGCCGTGTGATCACAATGGGACGACGATTATTTGGCGGGGAGGAATTGAAGGTCGGCGAATGTCACCTCGGCAGATGACATGGTATGCTGGGTATTGATCCAGATCGCGACACGGCCCACCTTGGGTGGTGAGCCCTTCCCAAACAACTGCACGTAGTCCTCGTACACGTTTCGGCGCTCCTGGACCCATTCCCCCAAACGTTGCTTTCCGCTCTGCAGGACGATGACCTTGATGGGGGTCATAGGGGCGTGGCCGTTGGCGATGGTGCCCGTGGGAGCGTTGCTGTCCCAGAGATAGCCTATTGTTGGGCTCATCACTTT
>JACQEV010000245.1 GCA_016200385.1 Candidatus Methylomirabilota bacterium | reverse complement strand
CTGCTCGGCATCTCCTATTTCTTCTAGGGAAAGCGTGTAGCGGTCAGCAATCAGCCTAGGGGCAGGGCTCGCCCTGCCCGAAGAGGGCGCAGCAAGCAGCGCCCCTACATGGCTGATCGCTGAACGCGTGTTCTCTACCTTACTCCTTGCTGCCGCCGCGCACCCATTTGTTGGGTGTCCCGTCCAGCGGCGAATCCTCGCCAGGTCGCCACAGGGCTACCTGCTCGATCTGTTTGGCGAGGGCGAAGTCCTTCTCCGTGATCCCGCCGGCATTGTGGGTCCGGAGCTTCACCCAGACCTTCCCCCAGGTGACCTCCACGTCCGGGTGGTGCCAGGCGGCCTCGGCCAGGTAGCCGATGGCATTGACAAGCATGAGGGTTGTTGGCCAGCCATCGGTGTTGAACTTTCTCCTGATCCATCGCCCCTCCAGATACCAACCAGGCAGTTCTTGCTCCAGCCGCTTGACAACTTGATCGTCGGGAATCACCGGGTACTCCTTGGTTTTCGTCGCCATGGGTAGTTCCTCCTTTGCAGGTGCCTACGGTCGAGGTATGTCGTATAGTGTAGTGCAGCCATTCGTCCGATGGCAAGCAAACTGCCATGTCCAACTTGGACCGATGTGACCCATACGACTTCTTGAAACGCTTCCGACACTCGCCTTTGCTCGATGCCACTCCGAGCCTGAGGTTGAAGAGACCAGCCTGCTGCCCGATCTGGCCGATTTCACGCTGCCGACAAAGGCCCCCTCGCACCAAGCGGACTGTCTTCCTATTGATTGAGCCCACACCTGGAAGGTCGCTGGGATCATGAAGGGTCTTGCGAGGATAGCGCGGACGTTGTTGAAAGCAGAAGAGGCGGGCAAGCTAGAGGCGAAGACCTTCGTCGCGATGAGCCAGTTTCTTGAAGGACGTTAGCAGGAACCCGTGGTGTCTCCCGCCTCGCTTCCCCACTCGCGAGCTCCCAGAGACAGCTATCAGGAATGATTATTGCGCGGCGCGACCACCTTCTCTTCAGAATGTTCGATGATCCATTGGATCATCGGAGAGGCTCCTTACCTGATCACCAAGGCGTTTGTGCAGATTGTGGCCTACGAGTGCGCCTTCTTGTGCTTCACGCCTTCGTATCGGGGGCCGGCAATCTCTCTGAGCCGTCTCAGGTCATGCTTTGCTTCCATCCATCGCACCGAGCCGGAGATGGAGCGCATCATGAGGGAGGTTGTGCGGGCGTATCCACCTGTGTAGCGGACCCCGCGAAGCAGCTCCCCGTCGGTGATTCCGGTAACGGCCACAAAAACGTTCTGCCCCTTGCAGAGGTCATCCACAGTAAAAACACGATCCAAATCGTGGCCCTCGTCGACAAGGATCTGTCGTTCCCGCTCATCCCTTGGCCAGAGCCTGCACTGCATGTCTCCGCCCAGGCACTTTAATGCACAGGCCATGAGCACCGCTTCCGGTGACCCCCCGGTCCCCATAAGGAGATCAATGCCGGTGTCCTCCTCCATAGCGGCCATAATCCCAGGCGCGACGTCCCCTTCGCTGATAAGTTTGATTCTGGCGCCGGCTTCCCTCACCTCTTTGATCAGCCGTTCGTGCCGTGGCCGATCCAGCATGACTACCGTCAGGTCGTCCACCTCGCGATTTTCCGCTTCGGCGACCCGTCGCAGGTTCTCCCGGACAGGAGCGTTGATATTAATTGCTCCCTTGGCATTGGGGCCGACGACGATCTTATCGATATAGGCAAGATGGGTGAAGAACAGTGTGTGCCGCTCGGCGACTGCCACAACCGAGAGTGCGCCCGGCCGGCCGTTAGCGAGGAGCGTCACCCCGTCGATGGGGTCCACCGCGACATCGACAGCAGGGGGAGAGCCTGTCCCGACCCTTTCCCCGATGTAGAGCATGGGGGCTTGGTTCTTCTCACCCTCCCCGATCACTACCGTGCCGTCGATGTCCAACGAGTTCAAGGTATAGCGCATCGCGTCTACGGCGGCTTGATCGGCGGCGTCCCGGTCGCGACGACCCATAAGGCGGGCCGCCGCCAGGGCTGCAGCCTCCGTGACTCTGACGAGTTCCAGAACCAAGTTTCGATCCATCAGCTCGGTCATAGTATCGTTGCCCTCCCCTTCGTTTTCGCCGGTGACTGTATGGTGCTTCCGGCAGTTAAGAATTGTGGCATTCGCCTCACTGAATTAGTAGTCCCAGGGAAGCGGCGCACCCTACGCTGCAGTTCAGGTAAGGAGCGCCTTCGCCCTAGACACCACATTATCGGCCGTGAACCCGAAGTTCTTCATGAGTGCTTGATACGGGGCCGAGGCTCCATACCGTGTCATGCCCACCACGCCCCCGCAGGAACCGACGTAGCGGTGCCAGCCCTGCACAGAGCCCGCCTCGATCGCGAGACGAGCGGTCACTGCTGGCGGAAGCACCTCGTCGCGGTACGAGTCTGGCTACTGGTCGAACAGCTCCCAGCTTGGCATGCTGACCACGCGCGCCGCGATCCCCTGGGCGTTGAGGAACTCCCGAGCCTCCAAGGCTAGGTGGACCTCCGAACCGGTGGCGATGAGAATGATGCGAGGATGATGACCGCGCTCGGCTTCAGCCAGGATGTACGCCCCCCGTAACAGCAGATCGGCGGGTGGGAATGTGGTCCGGTCGAGAACCGGAAGCTTCTGCCTGGTAAGGGCCAGGGCCACGGGTCCGTGCTGGTGCTCGAGGGCGGCGCGCCAGGCTACGGCGGTTTCCGTCGCGTCTGCCGGGCGAATCACCGTGAGATTCGGCATCGCCCGAAGAGCGGCCAGGTGCTCAATCGGCTGGTGGGTGGGGCCATCTTCGCCCAAGCCGATGCTGTCATGGGTGAACACATAGATCACGTGTATGTGCGAGAGCGCGGCCACCCGGATCGCAGGACGCATGTAGTCGGAGAAGATGAGAAAGGTCCCGCCGTAGGGGATGACGCCCCTGTGCAGCGCCATGCCGTTTAGGATCGAGCCCATCGCGTGCTCTCGCACGCCGAAGTGAAAATTCCGCGCGCCGGGGCTCGACTTCTGGAAATCGCCGTACCCCTTGAGATAGGTATTGTTCGATGGCGTGAGATCCGCCGAGCCGCCGATGAGCGTCTGCAGATGCGGCGCGATGGCATTGAGCACTTTACCGGACGCCTCGCGGGTGGCCATACCCCCTCCGGCGGGCGTGAAGGTCGGCAGCTTGTCGGCCCAACCCTCCGGGAGCCTACGCTCCATCACCGTGTGCCATTCAGTGGCAAGCTCCGGATAGGCAGCGGCATAGGCATCGAATCGTGACCGCCACTCCGCCTCGCAGGATCGGCCCCGAGGTACTGCCTCCCGGAAATGGGCGAGCGCCTCATCGGGGATATAAAACGTGGGCTCGATGGGCCAGCCCAATGCCTCTTTTGTGAGCCTCACCTCCTCCTCCCCCAGGGGGCTCCCGTGGGCCTCCGCTGTGTCCTGTTTATTCGGGCTCCCATACGCGATGTGGGTCCTGGCGATGATGAGAGATGGACGCTCTCGCTCCGCCTGGGCCGCGCTCAGCGCGGCTTCGACCTCCTTGAGGTCGTTCCCATCCACTCGCTGGACGTGCCAGCCGTAGGCCTCAAAGCGCTGCCCGACATTCTCGGTGAAGGCCAAGCTCGTGCTCCCGTCAATGGTGATCCGGTTGTCGTCATACAGGTAGATGATCTTGCCCAGGCCCAGGTGTCCAGCGAGAGAGGCCGCTTCAGAGGAGACGCCTTCCATGAGATCGCCGTCGCTCACAATGGCGTAGACAAAGTGGTCAACGATCGGGTATCCAGGTCGGTTAAAGTGATTCGCAAGAAACCGCTCGGCGATCGCCATCCCGACGCCGGTGCCGAATCCCTGGCCCAGGGGCCCCGTGGTCGTCTCTACGCCAGGCGTGACGCCATACTCCGAATGTCCCGGGGTCCGGCTGCCCCACTGACGAAATCGCTTGAGTTCGTCCAAAGGAAGGTCGTAGCCCGTCAGGTGAAGGAGACTGTAAAGGAGCATGCAGCCATGACCGGCTGACAGGATGAAGCGATCACGATCCGGCCAGGAGGGATTACTCGGGTTATGTCTCAGGAAGCGCGTCCAGAGGACGTACGCCATGGCGGCAGCGCCCATGGGAAGGCCGGGATGCCCCGAGTTGGCCTTTTGGACCGCATCCATTGCCAGCGCTCGGATGGTATTGATACACAACTGGTCAAGCGAGTCGTGAGCCGTTTTCACCGATCCCCCTTGTCATGATTCATTCACAACGCGTCTCGATAACCCTTGTAATCCAAGAGTCTCACCCCAGACCCGCGACATCATCTCGAGGACTTCATCCCCTTGGCGACCCCCCACACTCGCTGGTGATCTTGCTGGAGGTCACGGGCGCTGATATACGCGGCGAGATCGGCCAAGCGACACGAGTACCCCCATTCGTTGTCATACCAGGCCACCACCTTCACAATACGGTCCTTCAGGACCGAAGTCATAAGGGAGTCTACGATGGAAGAATGGGGGTTCCCTTTGAAGTCCATCGAGACCAGCGGACGCTCGCACACGTCGAGGATTCCGCGGAGCCGTCCTTTGGCCGCTTCTCGGAACGCGGCGTTGACCTCTTCGATTGTCACGTTGCGATCGACCTCCGCGACAAGATCGATCACGGAGACGGTGGGGGTAGGCACCCGAAAGGCCATTCCGTTGAATCG
>JACQEV010000222.1 GCA_016200385.1 Candidatus Methylomirabilota bacterium | reverse complement strand
AGAAGATCCTGGCGGCGGTGGTCGGCGCCAGCGGGTATACCGGCGTGGAGCTGATCCGCCATCTCCTCAACCACCCGGATGTGGAGATCACCGCGCTGACTTCGGAGAGTTATGCAGACTTGCCGATCGGAGACGTCTTCCCGAGCCTTTCCGGCCTGCTCGACCTGACGTGCAGGAAGTACGACCCGCAAGAAGTGGCGAAGGACTCCGACGTGGTCTTCTTGGCGCTGCCGCACAAAACCGCCATGGCCGCAGCAGCCGAGTTGCTCCCCTTGGGCAGGAAGGTGATCGATCTGAGCGCCGACTTTCGCCTTCGTGATCCCGATCTCTATCGCCAGTGGTATGGCGTCGATCACGTGGCGCCCGAACTGCTGCGGGAGGCGATCTACGCTCTCCCAGAGCTCTACCGTCGGCAGCTCGCCGGGGCCCGCCTGGCGGCGGTGCCTGGCTGCTACCCAACGGCGGCCCTGCTCGGGCTCCTCCCGTTGGTGAAACGAGAGCTGATCGACCCCGACTCCATTGTTATCGACGCCATTTCGGGCTCCTCAGGCGCCGGGCGAAAACCGGAACTTCCGCTGCACTTCTCCGAGCTTCAAGGAAACTTCAAGGCCTATAATGTGGCCTGCCACCGCCACACTCCAGAGATCGAGCAGGAGCTCAGCCGCTGGCTCGGTCGCGAGGTGCTGGTGACGTTCACCCCGCACCTGGCGTCAGCCGTTCGGGGGATCCTGACCACGACCACCGCCACCCTTGTGGCCACCAAGCCGGAGGACGAGCTTCTCGCCATCTACCGGGATTGGTATGAGCATGAGCCGTTCGTCAGGGTCCTGGGGCATGGTCGGTATCCGGAGACCAAGCATGTTGCCGGTTCCAACTATTGCGACATCGGTCTGGCCGTGGAGAGTAGGACCCGTCGCTGCATCGTCGTGGTCGCCATCGACAATCTGGTGAAGGGCGCCTCGGGACAGGCGATCCAGGCCATGAACGTGATGTCGGGCCTCGACGAACGGACCGGGCTCCAGGCCCCCGCGGTCTTCCCCTGAACCGATCCTTCCCGTCGCCTCTGTGAAACATCCAACGATTCGCGACATCCCGGGCGGCATCACCGCCGCCAAGGCTATCAGGGCCTCCGGTGTCTTCTGCGGCATCAAGAAGGCCAAGCTCGATCTTGCCCTTGTCGTGTCGGATCGGCCCGCCACCGTAGCCGGGGTCACGACTGTTAATCGGGTCAAGGCCGCGCCCGTCCTGCTCTGCGAGCGGCAACTGAAGGCTGGCAGATTCTCCGCCGCCGTCGCCAACAGTGGCAATGCGAATGCGTGCACCGGACCTCAAGGAGCGCGGGACGCCGAGGCCATGCGGGATCGGCTCGCCCGCCTCATCGGTCGTCCCGCCAGCGAGGTCTTCGTCGCCTCCACAGGGGTGATCGGGAGACGGCTTCCCATCTCCAAGGTCCTCACGGGTATTCCGGAGGCCTTCAGGGTCCTCTCCCCGAAGGGTGGCAAGGCGTCGGCGCAGGCCATTATGACCACTGACACCTATCCAAAGGAGGCCGCCGTCAGCTTTGAACTGGAGGGCAAGCGAGTGGTGATCGGGGGGATGGCGAAGGGTTCCGGAATGATCGCGCCGAATCTCGCCACAATGCTCTGTTTTGTCGGGACAGACGCCGCTGTCCCAGCCGCACTGCTCCGCCGGACGCTGCGGCCAGCCGTCAGGCACACCTTCAACGCCATCACCGTGGATGGCTGCATGAGCACCAACGACACCGTCCTGCTGTTTGCAAATGGAGGCGCAGGCGCGCCGCCCCTTAGAGCCGGCACCAGCAACCTGGCCGTCTTTGAAGAGGCGCTCCACCGGGTCCTCTCCGGCCTCGCGCGGCTGATTGCGAAGGACGGAGAGGGGGCAACAAAACTCATCCGGGTGGCGGTCAGGGGATCGAGAACGGCCAACGATGCGAGACTCGCGGCGACGGCTGTGGCCAACTCCCCACTCGTCAAGACGGCGTTCTTCGGCGAGGATTGCAACTGGGGGCGGATCATGGCTGCCCTTGGCGGCTCTGGGGTTCGGTTCGACCCCGCCCACGTGGACATTCTCCTAGACGGGATTGCCGTGGTCCGGAGAGGCATCGGTCTGGGAGAGGAGAAGGAGCGACGGGCAGGGGTACGAATGCGGCGACCCGAGTTCACCCTGACGATAGACTTGCACGGAGGAGGAGGGGAGGCGGCCATCCTGACCAGCGATCTGAGCGAAGAATACGTGAGAATCAATGCTGGATACCGCAGTTGACACCTCGCGTTGCGCGACGTGTCATTGCGAGGCCCAGACACATCGGGGCCGAGGCAATCTCGTTGGCGAACGCAAGGCATGACGTGCCAATATGAGTTCCATCCGGTTTTCCCTTGTCCTCATCTCTGCGGACGTGTTATAGATATAGATCAGTTGTTATTAATCTCACACGCTCCCTGATCCCTGGGAGGGTGCCCGCGTGACAATTCGTCTGCGAGGGCTTCGCAGGGAGGTTGAGGGGGGCGGAGGATACAACCACAAGGCTGCGCCGAAGGGCCAGCCGAACGGAGGAGCAACGTGGCGATGATCACCATTAAGGAGTTGCTGGAAGCAGGTGTCCACTTCGGACATCAAACGAAGCGCTGGAACCCAAAGATGAAGAAGTATCTCTTCGGGGAACGGAACGGCATCTACATTATCGACCTTCAAAAGACCTTGAGGAAATTTCAGGAAGCTGCTGAATTCATTACACAAATAGCCGCAGATGGTCTACCGATCGTGTTCGTCGGAACGAAGAAACAGGCTGCCCCCGTCATCGAGGAAGAGGCGAAGCGCTGTGAGCAGTTCTTCGTGAGCCACCGCTGGCTTGGGGGAACCCTCACGAATTTCCAGACCATCCGCAAGAGCGTGAACCGGCTTCGCCAGATAGAAGAGGTCGAGGCGAAGGGCGAACTCGAGCGACTCACGAAAAAGGAAGGAATGAAGCTCCATCGGGAAAGAGAGAAGCTTGAGCGCGCACTGCAGGGGATCAAGGGCATGGACCGATTGCCCGGCGCGATCTTCGTGATCGACACCAAGAAGGAGCGGATCGCTGTCCGTGAGGCCAGGCGCCTCGGGATTCCACTGATAGCGGTCGTGGACACGAACTGTGATCCCGAGGAGGTCGATTATCCGATCCCTGGCAATGATGACGCCATTCGAGCCATTCGACTCATGGCCTCACGAATGGCCGACGCCATCATGGAGGGGCGCGCGATGCGGCTCAAAGCCGCCGAGGACGCGGCCGCTGCTGAGGCCGGCGTTGCTTCCTCCCCAGAAGAGGGGGAGGCCGCGGTCGAACCGCCACTGGAGCTCCTGCAGCAGGCCTGAAATGCCACGAACACAAAGAAACCAAAACAAGGGAAGAGGACAAAGATGTCAGTGACGATTCCAGCGACGTTGGTGAGAGACTTGCGCGAGAGGACGGGAGTGGGTTTCATGGAATGCAAGGTCGCTCTGGCCGAGGCAGGTGGAGATATGGAGAGGGCCATCACCGTGCTTCGCGAGAAGGGGCTGGCCTCGGCTTCCAAGAAGATGGGGCGGATCGCCTCCGAGGGCCTGATCGTCTCCTATATTCATGCCGGTGGGAAAATCGGGGTGCTCTTGGAGCTGAACTGCGAGACGGACTTCGTCGCCAGGACCGACGAGTTTAAGTCGCTCGCAAAGGATGTGGCGATGCAGGTGGCGGCCGCGAACCACTTGTATGTCAGCCGGGAGGATGTGCCGAAAGCACTCCTCGAGAAAGAGCGGGCGATTCTCCTGGCCCAGGTAAGCACGTCCGGCAAGCCCGAGAAAGTGATCGAACAGATCGTCCAGGGGCGGCTGGAAAAATTCTTCAGTGAGATGTGCCTCCTGGAGCAGCCCTTCATCAAAGATCACGAGATCAAGCTCGAGGAGCGGATCAAGGAAGTCATCGCGAAGGTCGGGGAGAACGTCGTCCTTCGACGCTTCTGCCGCTATCAGTTAGGCGAGGGGCTGGAGCGGCCAGCCCCTCCTGGATAGCACCTGACCTCGGGCCGGGGCGGGAGCGAGGGCGACACCATGGGCGGCATGAAGTACAAGCGGATCATGCTCAAGATTAGCGGCGAGGCCCTCGCCGGCGAGGAGGGGTTCGGGATCAGCCCCGGCATGCTGAGCTTCCTTGCCAGCGAAATCCAGGAGGTTCACGCCTTGGGGTTGCAGATCGCGGTGGTGGTGGGAGGAGGCAACATCTTCCGAGGGATTGCCGCCGGCGATGCAGGAATGGATCGTTCCTCGGCTGACTACATCGGGATGTTGGCCACTGTCATCAACGGCCTCGCCCTGCAGGACGCGCTGGAGCGCATGGGAATCGACACACGGGTACAGACCGCCATCGAGATGCGAGAGGTGGCCGAGCCCTTTATCCGGCGCCGGGCCATCCGACACCTCGAAAAGGGGCGGATCGTGATCTTCGTCGGGGGGACCGGCAACCCGTACTTCAGCACCGACACCGCCGCGGCGCTCCGAGCGATGGAAGTCAACGCCGAGGTGGTGTTCAAAGCCACCAAAGTGGATGGGGTCTACACCGCTGATCCGCTGCGGGATCCCAGCGCCAAGAAGTTTGACGAGCTCTCTTACATCGAAGTGTTGACTCGCCAGTTGAAGGTGATGGACTCCACGGCGATCTCGCTCTGCATGGACAACCTGTTCCCCATTGTGGTCTTCAACCTGCGTGAGCCGGGGATCCTTCGCCAGCTCGTCTTTGGCGAAAAGATCGGTACCATCGTCCGCGGGAGATGAGCCGTGCTCAAGGAGATTCAGGCCAAGTGTGAAAAGGAGATGCGGAAGGCCATCGAGGCGACCCTCAAGGGATTTAACGGCGTCCGCACCGGACGGGCTTCTTTGACGCTGCTCGATGGTCTCATGGTCGAGGCCTACGGCTCCGCCGTTCCCGTCAACCAGGTCGCAACCATTGCAGTGCCCGAAGCACGGCTGATCACCGTCCAGCCGTGGGACGCCTCGTTGCTTGCTGCCATCGAACGGGCGATCCTCAAGTCGGATCTCGGCGTCACCCCGGCCAATGACGGCAAGGTCATCCGGATTCCGATCCCAACCCTGACCGAAGAGCGCCGGAAAGAGCTGGTGAAGGTGGTCAGAAAGATCGCCGAGGAGGGCCGGATAGCGATCCGCAATGCTCGCCGGGATTCCAACGAGTGGCTGAAGCGGAAGGAGCGGGACAAGGAGGCCTCGGAGGACGATGTCAAAAAGGGATTGGAGATCGTCCAGAATCTGACCAATCGATTGATCACTGAGATCGATGGGCTGCTGGCCAAGAAGGAAAAGGAGATCATGGAGTTTTAGGGCCTGACCGTCGGGCCGGGTCCACCCACGTGGCGGGCAACACACGTTCGAGCACCAAGACTGCTTTGACGCTGCCGCCTGTTAGGGCGGAGTGGCGATTCGGAGGGCGAGCACGGCCGTTCGAGATCGGTACATGCATGTAAAGAGGGTCCTCAGCGCCGCCGCCTTCCTCCCACCCTTTGTCCTCCTGGTTCAGTTTGGAACCCCCTTTCAATTCTTCTTGCTTGTCAGTCTCGCAATCCTTGTTGGGCTCTACGAGTTCTACACGATGGCCCAGGCCAGTGGGTTGCATCCGCTGAGATCTTTCGGGATGGTGGGAGGATTGGCGCTTGCCTGCCTCCTGTTCTTCGGGGCGTCCGCGCCGTGGTTGGCTTCGGCGTTGGCAGGCGTGGTCGGCCTCCTGCTGACCAGCCTGCTTTTGGGAAGCAACGATCTGAAAGAGGCCGCTCCGCGAGCGGCAATCACGCTGCTGGGGATGATCTACGTTGCAGGGCTATTGAGCTTTCCCTCGGCACTGCGGGCCATGGTCCCTGGCAGGACATACATATTCTACCTGGCATCGGTCACCTGGGCAGGCGATATCGGCGCATTTTACGTGGGCAGGACGTTGGGAAGAAGGTTACTCTGCCCCTCCATCAGCCCACATAAGACCGTAGAGGGCGGTGTGGGCGGACTCCTCTGTTCCGTCCTCGCCTCCTGCCTGGCCAAGCTCTTATTCTGGGAGAGCCTCGGTATCGCTCAGAGTATATTTCTTGGATTGGGTTTGGGCGTGATGGGCCAGGTGGGTGATCTGTGCGAATCGATGCTGAAGCGCAGTTTCGGGGTGAAGGACGCCGGTACGGTGATCCCGGGCCACGGGGGGTTACTGGACCGAGTGGACAGCCTCCTATTCTCCGCACCGTCCCTGTACGTCGCGGTATTGGCGGGATGGGTGTGATTCCTTTCAGCCAGGCCTCGGTGAGCGGCTGGCGAACCGGAGTCCTTCGGGGTCTCAGGCCAGCCCTGCTGGCGACCGTCTCAGCGGGACTCCTTGCTCTCGCATTCCCAACCGCAGATATAGGAGGGCTGGCATTTGTTGCCCTAGTTCCGCTCCTTGTGGTCATTCGCGGCGAGCCCCCGGCTCGGGCCTTCTGGTGGGGAAGTCTCGCGGGATTGCTGTTCTATCTCTTGAGCATCTCGTGGGTGACGCGAACGATGACGACGTATGGGGGCATGTCGTTCTCCGTCAGCGCTCTTGTCCTCCTGGCGTTGTCGGCATATCTCGGGCTCTATTTTGGCCTGTTCTGCTATGGCCTCTCGCTGATCGGGGCCGCCGCGTGGCCAATCGGCCTTCTGGCCCCCGCGGCGTTATGGGTTGCCCTGGAATACCTCCGCAGCTACGCGTTGACCGGGTTCCCCTGGGCCTTGCTGGGGTACACTCAGTACCGGAGCAACACGCTCTTGCCCATTGCCTCAGTCACAGGCGTGTACGGTCTGTCGTTCCTGGTGATCCTCGTCAACATCGCGCTGGCGCAACTGGCTGCCACGGCTGGAGACCGTCTTCGGACCATGCTCCTCACCGGCGTGCTTGCCCTGGCTCTTGTCTGGTCTCCGAGGCTCCTTTCACCGTCTCCAGCACGTGCCGGTGAAGAGCAGGGACTGGGAGTCACCCTCGTGCAAGGGAACATCGATCAAGCCCTGAAGTGGGATCCAGCGATGCAGGCGGCGACCATCGACCTCTATCGGCGCCTCAGCCTAGACGCGGCAACGGGGGCGCCGGGCCTCATCGTCTGGCCCGAGACCGCCGTGCCCTTCTTCCTCCGGTACGAGCCGACGCTACGCGGCCGCGTTGCCGATATCGCTGCCGAGACCGGGAGCTACCTGCTCGTGGGGAGCCCGGACGTCGAGCCAGGGGCGCAAAGCGGCGGGGGTGACCGCTACCACAATAGCGCCTTCCTGATCTCTCCTCAGCGTGAGCTGCTTGGCAAGTATGACAAGATCCACATGGTTCCCTTTGGAGAGTACGTTCCCCTGAAATCGATTCTCTTTTTCGTGCACAAGCTGGCGTACGGGATCGGCGATTTCGAGCCAGGCCGGACCTACACGATCTTTCATCTCCCGCGTGGTCGCTTCGGAGCCACCATCTGCTACGAGGCGATCTTTCCGGATCAAGTGCGACGCTACGTGAAGGACGGGGCCGACTTCCTGGTCAATATCACCAACGACGCCTGGTTCGGCCGGTCGGCCGCCCCGGCGCAGCATCTGGCCATGGCGGCCCTTCGGGCTGCCGAGAACCACCGCTACCTGATTCGGGCGGCCAACACCGGCATTTCCGCGATCATTGATCCCACTGGCCGGATCCTGGAAGTCTCCGGACTATTCGTCCCCGCTGTGATCTCGGGTCGGATTCGCCTGGAGCAGGGTGAGACCTTTTATACCAGTCACGGTGATCTCTTCGCCTGGTTGTGCGTGGCATTCGTGGTGGCAGTGTTCATGGCAAGGCGGGCCTGGAGTGCCGGTCGGATCTCATCGGCGCCGGCTCCCATTTCCCAAAGGAGGATACGATGATCGCTGACTTCGCGCGCAGGCTCGAGGGCGTAAAGGACAAGCTGGACGGCCTTCGGGTCTTTCTTTGACCTGGGGGGGAAGCGGGCGCGCCTGAACGCGATCGACGAGCTACTCCACGCGCAGGAGTTCTGGGCAGATCCTTCTCGCGCGAAGGATATTTTGAAGGAGCAACGCGCGCTGAAGGAAGTCGTTGATCAACCGGAGACCCTGGGACGCGAGATCGAGGATCTCCAGGTCCTCCTCGAGCTCCTGCGAGAAGAAGAGGACCAGCAGGCCCTCGCAGAGATGGAGAGCTCGCTTCAGAAGCTGGAGGGACAGCTTGCGGAGCTCGAGCTGACGACGGTGCTGGCTGGAGAATATGACAGGGGCAACGCCATCCTCTCCATCAACCCCGGCGCGGGCGGCACCGAGTCGCAGGACTGGGCGCAGATGCTGTTGCGGATGTACATGCGCTGGGCGGAAGCCAGGGGCTATCGTGCCGAAGTGATCGACCTGCTTGCTGCCGAAGAGGCCGGGATCAAGAGCGCCACGGTCACCGTGACAGGCGCATACGCCTATGGGCGACTAAAAGCCGAGATGGGGGTCCACCGCCTTGTTCGGATCTCGCCGTTCGACGCCAGCCACCGCCGTCATACCTCCTTTGCGTCGGTCTTCGTCTACCCCGAGATCGATGAGGAGATAGAAGTCGCCATCGACGAGAAAGATCTCCGGATCGATACCTTCCGTTCCAGCGGCGCGGGTGGACAGCATGTCAACGTCACCGACTCGGCGGTGCGAATCACCCACCTGCCCACGGGCATCGTCGTCTCCTGCCAGAATGAGCGCTCGCAGCACAAGAACCGGGGCATGGCGATGAAGGTCCTGCGCTCCCGGCTGTATGACCACTATCGGCGAGAGCAAGACAAGGAGATGGCCAAGCTCGAAGGCGAAAAGAAGGATATCGCATGGGGCAGCCAGATCCGCTCATACGTCCTTGCCCCCTACCAGCTTGTGAAGGACCACCGGACCGGCCTGGAAACCGGCAATGTGGAGAAGGTGCTGGACGGAGACATTGAGCCGTTCATTGATGCGTTTCTCTTGAAGGGGAAGACTTCGACCGGGGTAGCGAAGTGAGACCTGAACCATCCTTAGTCCCCTCGCCCCCAAGTGGGGGGGTGCGGGTGAGGGGGGACCTTCGGGGTAATGGCATTTGATCACGTGGTTAGTAAGAACCATGCACACAGTTCTCAATGACTTGCCACAGGAGGAAGGCCGGTGAACAGACAGGACGAATCCGTGTCACAAGCGGAGCGGCGACAGTTTATCCGGGTTCTCGGAGGGGGCCTGGTCGGGGTCCTGCTCGGGATGATCGGCGGGCAGCGCTCAGCGCTGGGCGCTGCGGAACCCGAGGCTCGCATCCTTCACGCGATCCCGAGGCGTCCCCGTCCCAGGACGGTCTCGCCCGCGCTGTTTGAAGGCAAAACGGCGAGAGCGTACCAAATCGCGAAACAAGTCCCCCAGCTCATCGAACAGATGTCCTGCTACTGCGGCTGCTTCAAGGGAAACGGCCATCAGAACAACCTCGATTGCTATGTGGACCGGCACGCCTTTGGGTGAGACATGTGCCAGGACATTACGCTGGAGGCGTATGCCATGTACAAGCAGGGGAAGAAAATTCCGGAGATCAAGGCGGCCATTGATCGCAAGTACGCCAGGTCTCAGCCGTGGTAGTGGATCCCCTCACCTGTATCCTCTTCCCCATCGGGAGGGAGGAGCGAAGTGAGGGTGAAGGTGGACACGGAGGCACGTGATGTCGAAAGATCTGGTGTGCGGGATGATGGTGGATGAGAAGCGGGCGGCGGCCACCGCCGTGTATCAGGGGACGACCTACTATTTCTGTGCGCTAATGTGCAAGCGGGCCTTCGAGCAGGCGCCGGAGAAGTACATCGGGAAGAAATAAGGACCTCTCCCCTCGCTCATCTTCGAGGCGGACGTGGAGTCTACGGCCTTCCGGATCGCCTCTGACGATGGGTTGTTGGCCTGAATATATTTCGGGCTGATATCGGGATAGACTGCGAGCTCCGCAATATTTAGCGATACGAGGAGGCTTGTTGCAGTTTTGCGAGGCGTCGAAAATTGCCGATGTTGTTTGGTTTCTAGGGTTGGAGTGACCTTACGAAATAGATTGCAGGAAGCGGAGCAGTAGACCTAATATTTAGGCGGGCAGCGACCGCTGGAATGCGAACGCGGCTGCCGTTACGCTGAGGCGATTGGAGAGAGGAGCGATGCAGATCAAGCTGACCGCCGTGTTTCAGAAGGT
>JACQEV010000221.1 GCA_016200385.1 Candidatus Methylomirabilota bacterium | reverse complement strand
TCTATTTTCAGACGATCCAAAGCGTCGGACACATTCGGGGTAGAGAGGCTCATGTACCTAGATTGCGGTTGGTCGAAGGCTTGCATGGTTTTCCCCTAACTATTGAGTATGCCGGTCAGCATATCCTGGTCCTCGCACTTCCCATGATTGCGGCGATTCTCTCGGGTTTTCGAGCACTTGTCAAGGTTCGCCGGACCCCGCCGTTGCCGGCAACTACCGGTCCGCAGAATCCGATGAGGGCTGCGACGGACCGGGCGCCACGGTCAGTGTGTCTGCCGGACTGCGGAAGGGACGGCCACCGCGGTTCAAGACGTGCGGCATAACGACCTGCCCGCCTGGGCTAGGTCTTGAACGTCCGTTGGCGCGCCCCTAAAGCGGTCCGGATCAGGAATATCCATTGAACCGAATGGCGGCGTTCGCGTGCGCTTAACGCCAAAGCTCACCTACGCAGCAAAGCCGCGTTCGGTGCAGCGAAGGGTTCGGGGGACTTGTTATGTGGTTGTCTTTGACTTCCCAGGCCCTGTCGTGTGGTCGTACCTGGCCGCATTGTGCGCCTGGACAGGATCTGTTCCGGTCCGGATCGCCTCGATTATTCGTTCTTCTATTTCTTTATATTCGGTAGCAATTCTCAACACTTCATCGATGTGCCCAGATGGCACAACTACAACACCATTGACGTCGGCCATGACTAAATCCCCTGGTTTCACCTTGATCCCAGCGATCTGTATTTCGATGCCGTGTCCGCCAAATGCGCATCGGTTCCGGATTGACTGCTGAATAATTCCTCTTGCGTAAACTGGAAAATCCAATTGGCTATACTCATCCACGTCCCGAGCAACACCATCGATCACGCATCCGACTAGGCCTCGTTGGCGAGCGGTAAATCCCACAATGCCTCCGAAACTGTTTACATCTGTTCGGCCGCCATTATCAATAACCAGAATGTCTCCAGGATGGGCGGCCTGAACCGCTTCTAAAGAACCGATCACGGGAGACTCTGACGATTGGTTTACGGGAAGAAGCCTCATGGTCGCTGCAAGGCCAACGATCTTTCGACATCCAGGCCAAAGAGGAAGAATCTCATGAGGAGCGCCCTCTATTTTCAGACGATCCAAAGCGTCGGACACATTCGGGGTAGAGAGGCTCATGTACCTAGATTGCGGTTGGTCGAAGGCTTGCATGGTTTTCCCCTAACTATTGAGTACGCCGGTCAGCATATCCTGGCCCTCGCACTTCCCATGATTGCGGCGATTCTCTCGGGTTTTCGAGAGCTTGTCAAGGTTCTCCGGACCTCGCCGCGGCCGACAAGTACTGGTCAGCAGAATCCGATGAGGGCTGCGACGGACCGGGCGCCAAGGTCAATGCGTTTGCCGGACTATTGAGACACGTGAGGCAGGGCAATCAGCGGACCGCGCGATCGTTACGCAGCAGAGCGGTGGGGTGTCAATGAAGGGGTGTCAAGGGCTCAAGGGGCCTGACGCAAACGCGGGAGGGCCGCTGCCGAGAGGAGGTAGAGACCGGCAGCGAGGAGAAGCAGGACGCGCATCCCGGTGATGAACGAGACCGCTTCCAGGAACCCGCCCAGGATCGCGCCGAGCAGGTTGGCCCCAAACGCGGCGTCTTTGTGAGGCGTTGTGCGGAAGCTGGTGATGAAGATGAGGCCGGCGAAGAAGACCGGAAGGCAGAACAGGCCTCCGACCGCAACCCCCTTGGCCAGCTCCGACCTCAGGAACAGGCGGTCCAGTGGGAGGAGGTAGATCAGGCAAATCGAGAGGACCAAGAACACGTAGAAGAGACCATAGCTCGGCCTGCTCCATCGTTCGGCCACGAAGTTCGACAGGAGGATCATGATCAGCACGCCGGAAATGACGATCGAGTTGACAATCCAGGTGGTTCCAAAGAAGAGCGCGAGCCGGCTGACGATCTGAACCTCAAGGAGGAGAAACGCTGCGCCCAAGAAAAAGAAGTGCCAGTTCCGCCCCACCCCACCGCGAAGAAACCCACGTGTGAACAGCACGGCTGTCGCCGCCAGGAGCAGAGAGAACATCAGATAAATCCTCGGGATGTACCGCCCCTGGTGGTATAGGAAGGGCCAATCATCCGTTGCCGTCGTGATCGATCCGGAGGGAAACGTGATCGCGTTGGCCTTGACGAAACCTGCCAGCTCTGGGTTCGCCTGGAGCGTCGCGCGGATCCCCTCCGGGTTCCCGGCCACGTAGATGAAAGCCCGCGCCCCGACTCCCTCCTCGTCCCTGAACAGCAGTGGGGGCCGCCCGAACACTCTCGTGAGTATCTCCTGCATTCGCTTGCCAAGCCAGCCCCGCTGCACCTCGAACTTTACGATGATCATCCCGTCAGGACGGAGCAGCCCCCTTGCTTCCTCGAACGCCTCCTGCGTATAGACATAGTTATCAAGGCGGATATTCGCGAAGTTGGACGACAGCGTATGGGAGTCCAGCAGGCCGAAGATGATCAGATCGAATCGCTCGTCGGAGCGCTTGAAATAGTTGCGGGCGTCGTTGACCACGGCTTCGACTCTGGGCGAGCTGTAAGGACGCTCAGGGTGGAGGCGGCGTCCCTGTGCGAGGATCTGCGGGTCGATCTCCACCGCGACGACATGACCCGCCCCATTGCGAAGTGCGCCAGCCACGTCGTTCCCCATCCCCGAGCCGACGACGAGGACCGGGTCTGGGCGCGGCTTGAAGAAGAACGGGATATTGTACGGATCGTACTTCTGGCGCTTTCCGGCAAACAGGTCCGGGTGAGTGGCGATGTACCCATCCGAAAGGTCCAGCGCCCGCTGATACCACGTCCCGTTCACCTCCAGCT